>NZ_LR134509.1:1200000-1500000 GCF_900638355.1 Helicobacter pullorum
ATCAAAAAATTTTTAACACAAAAGAGAAAACTTATTTTTGTGCAATTATCCCTAAAAATCTCGATAATTCGCTTATACAAGAAGCCAAGAAATCCCAGATTCAATATCTCATTTATCGCAATAACACAGAACAATTTATTGATATGATGCGTATGATTTTATAAAATGTAGTAGAAAAATTTGCTACAATAGCAAAATATTTTCCACAATTTTTATTTAGGATATTTCAAAATGACTTTTAATTCTATTTTGGATACAATTCAAACCTATGAAGCAGGCAAGCCAATAGAGCTTGTTGTAAGGGAGTTTGGCATTGCCCCACAAGATATTGTAAAACTAGCCTCTAATGAAAATCCTCTAGGAGCTAGCAAAAAAGCCATAGAAGCAATCACAAACAACGCTAGAAATGCACATTTATATCCAGATGATTCGATGTTTGCACTCAAAGAAGGATTAAGTCAGCATTTTAATGTCAGCCAACAAGAAATTATTATCGGTTCTGGAAGTGATCAGATTATAGAATTTTGTATCCATGCAAAAGCACATTCTAACAGCAAAGTCTTAATGGCAAAAATCACTTTTGCAATGTATGAAATTTATTCTAAAACCACAGGAGCAACTATCCTTAAAACACAAAGTCAATCTCACAATTTAGATGAGTTTTTGGAAATATATAAAACACATAAGCCTTCTGTGATTTTTCTTTGTATTCCTAATAATCCTTTGGGGGATTGCCTAGATAAAGCCGAAGTTTTTAAGTTTTTAAAAGAAATAAATAATGATACTCTTGTAATCATCGATGGCGCTTATCAAGAATATGCCAAAGCAAAAGATTCTAAAAAGGCTATTTGCCCAAAAGAATTAATCAACACTTTCCCCAACACAATTTATCTTGGCACATTCTCAAAAGCCTATGGACTAGGCGGAATGCGTATTGGCTATGGGATTGCAAAACCAAATATCATTCAAGCACTCTCCAAATTACGACCACCTTTTAATATCACCACACCTTCTTTAGCTGCAGCCATTGAAGCACTAAAGGATCAAGAACATATCCAAAAAACAACCCAAAATAACCTAGAACAAATGGCTTATTATGAATCTTTTGCAAAAGAAAAAGGGATTAATTACATTCCTTCTTATGCAAATTTCATCACTTATCTTTTTGAAGCACCATTAAACTCAAGTGAAATTGCAGATTACCTTCTCAAAAAAGGTATGATTATACGCAATCTTGCTTCTTATGGATTAAATGCTATCCGCATCACCATAGGAACAAAAAATCAAAACGAAAAATTCTTTACACTTTTAAATGAATTTTTAGAACAAAAATAGGTATTAAACATTGGATTTAAAAGCTTTATTTGAACAAATAAGAAATCTTTATAAACGCCTTAACAAAAAACAAAAAATTGTTATTTTGGCGACTATTGTAGCAATTGTTGGTTTCATTTCTGCTTTGATTGTATGGAATTCTATCAATAATAAAGCAGGTGTATTATATCCGGGGTATGCAGTTTTGTTTGAAGGTGTCAGCCCAGAAGATGGAGCGCTTATTATCCAGCAGCTTCAGCAAGATAAAATCCCCTATAAAATCCCCAAAGACAATACTATTCTCATTCCACAAGAATTAGTTTATGAAGAGCGCATGAAACTTGCTAGCAATGGAATCCCAAAAAGCAGCAAGGTGGGCTTTGAAATTTTTGATACGCAAGATTTTGGTGCAACAGATTTTGACCAACGCATTAAATATTTAAGAGCAATTGAAGGGGAGCTTGCAAGGACTATTGAGAGTTTATCTCCCATTCAAAAAGCTACCGTGCATATTGCACAGCCCGAAAAAAGTGTATTTGTTAGCGAACAAACTCCACCCACTGCCTCTGTTGTCCTTGCTTTTAAACCAGCACAAACACTTACTCCCAAGCAAATTTCAGGGATTAAAAATATTGTTTCTTCTGCTATACCTAATCTTACAATAGAAAATGTTGAAGTTGTCAATGAAAAAGGTGAGCCTTTAAGCGAATTAGATGAGCTTGGTGGTGCTAGAGAATTAGCAGCAGCTCAATTAAGATATAAAAGCAATTTTGAACAATCTTTAGAAGAAAAAATTATCAATATCTTAGCTCCAATTACAGGTGGCAAAGAAGGGGTTGTAGCCAAAGTTACAGCGGAATTTGATTTTGCACAAAAAGAAAGCACACAAGAATATTATGACCCTAATAATGTAGTGCGTAGCGAACAAAATCTCGAAGAAAGCAGAGAAGGTGCTAAGCCCAAAGAAATAGGTGGCGTTCCGGGCGTAGTTAGCAATATCGGACCGGTGCAAGGGCTAGAAAATGAAGATGCTAAAGAAAAATATGAAAAATCCCAAACAACCACTAATTATGAGGTAAGTAAAACAATTTCTAATATCAAAGGAGAATTTGCAACTATTAGACGCTTATCTGCTGCAGTTGTAGTCGATGGGAAATACCAAAAACAGCTTGATAATAATGGAGTAGAACAACTAGAATATATCGCACTCAATCAGCAAGAAATGGAGCAAATTACAGCTCTTGTTAGACAGGCTATTGGTTATAATCAACAAAGAGGCGATGAAGTTTCTGTAAGTAATTTTCAGCTCAATGGACAAATTTCTGGCTTCAAAGCAAGAACTCCACTTGAGAGATTCTTAGAAACCTCTCAAGAATTGCTTACCCCTTTTATGCCACTCTTAAAATATGTAGTAGTGGGGATTATCTTATTTTTATTCTATAAAAAAGTCATCGTTCCCTTTAGTGAAAGAATGCTTGAAGCAAAAGCTGATGAGGAAGAAGAAATTGAATCTCTACTAAAAATTGAAGATGAAGAAGAAGAAAATACCGATAAACTCAATGAAGTTAAGCGACGCATTGAAGACCAGCTTGGATTTAGCAACAATAACGAAGATGAAGTAAAATATAGCGTTCTTTTAGAAAAAATCAAAGAATTAGCACAAGAGAAACCAACTGATTTAGCTAATCTATTCCAAACTCTTGTTCATGATGAATTAGGGATTGATAATATCAGTAGCCCATCAAAAGGAGGAAGATAATTATGCCATCTATTTCCCTTAGCCCTAGGCAACAAGCGCAATATGACGAATTTTCAATGGCAGAAAAAATTGCTATTTTGCTTGTGCAGCTAGGTGATGAAATTACAGGAGAAATCTTCTCACATCTTGATTTGGATTCCATTACAGAAATTTCAAAATATATCGCCCAAAACTCCGGAGTAGATAAAACCATAGCAGCGGCTATATTAGAAGAATTTTATGCTATTTTTCAATCCAACCAATACATTTCAACAGGAGGCTTTGAATACGCAAAAGAGCTTCTTTATCGCGCACTTGGTCCAGAAGCTGCAAAGAGGGTTTTAGATAAACTTGCAAAATCCATGCAATCATCTCAAAATTTTGCATACCTTTCGCGAGTTCGCCCTCAACAGCTTTCAGATTTTATTATCCATGAACACCCACAAACCATTGCTCTAATCTTAGCACATATGGATCCTACGAATGCCGCAGAAACTCTTAGCTTTTTTTCAGATGATTTAAGAGCAGAAATAGCGATTCGTATGGCAAACTTAGGAGATATTTCACCAAATGTCGTCAAAAGAGTTTCTACCGTCCTTGAAAACAAACTCGAATCGCTCACTAGCTATAAAGTTGAAGTTGGAGGTATCCGCGCAGTAGCAGAAGTCTTTAACCGACTAGGGCAAAAAGCAGCTAAAGCAACCATTGCCTATATTGAGCAAATTGATGATCAACTCGCAGCGGCTATTAAAGAAATGATGTTTACTTTTGAAGATATTGAAAAGCTAGATAACAACGCTATTAGAGAAATTTTAAAAGTGGTCGATAAAAAAGATTTGATTTTGGCACTTAAGGCTTCTCCAGAAGAACTAAAACAAAAATTTATGTCCAATATGTCCCAAAGAGCAAGTGAGCAGTTTTTGGAAGAAATGCAATTTTTGGGGGCAGTGAAAGTCAGAGATGTCGAATCTGCCCAAAGAAGAATTGTTGAAACCGTCCAATCCCTTTCAGAACAAGGGGTAATACAAATCGGAGAACAAGAGGATACCATTGAATAATATTAACGAACACGAAAACATTATTACCGAAGAACACAAAGCAAGACATGATATTAAAAAATATAATTTTAGAAATATGGAAGTCAATCCCAAACCAGCAGCACAAACTACGCACAAAGAAACTATCCAAGATTCTATTCCAAAAAACAACGAAATCCAAGAACAAGAAGTGATTCAAGAAATGCAACCCCAACAAGAAACTATCCAAAATCAACCACAAATTGATACTCCCTCTCTCAAACTTTTTGAAACAGAAGTAGTGGATAAAATTCTCCAAAAAAGTGATGCATTAGCACAATCCTTGCAAAAATTACAAGAACAATTTGATAAACAAGAAAAAGAAATTGACCAAAAAGTTACAAATGCCAAAACAGAAGCCAAAGAGCAAGGTTATAATGAGGGCTACCAAAAAGCCAAACAAGAGCTCGAAGCACAAATTAATAGCCAAAAAGAACTCTACGCACTTAGTATTAAACGCATTGATGAACATATCCTTGAATCAAAAAATCATATTCTTAACCTCGAAAAAGAGTTAAGTGCTATTGCCCTAGATATTGCCAAAGAAGTAATTATCAGTGAAGTAAATAACAATAGTGCCAAAATTGCGACTTCTCTTGCAAGAAATTTGCTCCAAAATATTAGCGAAAACACACAAGTAACACTTAAAGTTTTCCCCGGGGATTTAGAGGAACTCAAAGAATCGCTAAAAGATTTAAACAATATCACACTCCAAGCAGACCAAGCCATTGCAAAAGGTGGGGTTGTCATTTTAAGCAATGAGGGGAACATTGATGGCGATATTTATTTGAGGTTTGAAGCTATCAAAAAGTCCATCTTAGAGAGTAAATTTTAATGCCACTAGATAAAAAATACCTAGAGATTCTCAAAAAAGATAATTTAAACGACAAAGATTATCTTCTCTTAGAAGAATTAGCCCAAACATTACGCAAAAGAATCTTAGAAGTAGTTTCCAAAAATGGTGGGCATTTAAGCTCTTGTTTAGGTGCAGTAGAACTCATCATTGCTATGCATTGCGTTTTTGATTCTCCAAATGATCCCTTTATTTTTGATGTTAGCCATCAAGCTTATGCACACAAACTCTTAACGGGGCGTTGGGACGATTTTGAGAGTTTGCGTCAAACTAATGGGATTAGCGGTTATACCAAACCACAAGAAAGCAAATATGATTATTTTATTGCTGGGCATAGCTCTACTTCTATTTCTCTAGGCGTTGGTGTAGCAAAGGCTTTCAAGCTTAATCAATCCCAAAATCTCCCTGTTGTTTTAATAGGCGATGGTGCAATGAGTGCGGGACTTGCCTATGAAGCCTTAAATGAGCTGGGGGATAGAAAATACCCTATGGTGATTATTTTAAATGACAATGAAATGAGCATTGCAGAACCCATAGGAGCAATTAGCAAATATCTCTCTCAAGCAATTGCTGGTAAATTTATCCAAAAAATCAAATCTAAAGTTAGCAGTGCATTTAATAAAATGCCAAATGCTACTTATCTTGCTAAACGCTTTGAAGAATCCCTAAAACTCATCACTCCGGGATTACTCTTTGAAGAGCTTGGATTAGAATACATCGGTCCTATCAATGGACACAATCTTAAAGAACTCATCAATGCCTTTAATCTTGCCAAAAGCATGCAAAAACCAATTGTTGTCCATACACACACACTAAAGGGCAAAGGCTACTCGCTTGCTGAAGGGCATTTGGAACAATGGCATGGCGTAAGCCCATTTGATATGCAAAAAGGTTTAACACAAAATAATTCTGCCCAGCAAACTCCAACCCAAGTTTTTGCAAACACTCTTTTAGAGCTCGCACAACAAGATTCAAAGATTGTGGGGATTACTGCTGCAATGCCAAGTGGAACGGGACTTGATTTGCTTATAAAGCATTTTCCAAATCGTTTTTGGGATGTTGCCATTGCAGAACAACATGCAACCACACAAGCAAGCTCTTTAGCCAAAGAAGGCTTTAAACCCTTTGTGGCAATTTATTCTACCTTTTTGCAACGCGCTTTTGATCAACTTGTCCATGATGTAGGGATTATGAATACTCCTGTAAAATTTGCCCTTGATAGAGCGGGCATTGTCGGAGAAGATGGCGAGACTCACCAAGGTGTTTTTGATCTTGCTTATCTTAAAATAATCCCAAACTTCACCCTCTTTGCTCCAAGAGACAACGCCACACTCAAAGAGGCTATCATTTTTGCTAATCATTTCAACAATGGACCTTGTGCTTTTCGCTATCCTAGAAAAACATTTTTACTACAAGAAAATCTTATCCCTGCAACCCCTTTTGTTTATGGAAAACTAGAAATTTTACAAGAAGCAAAAAGCGATATTTTGCTACTAGGTTATGGTAATGGAGTTGGGAGAGCATTGCAATGTGCTGAAATCCTCAAAAAGCAGTCCATTTTGTGCAATATTGTGGATTTAAGATTCTTAAAACCTTTAGATGAAGAATCCCTCCAAAGGCTTGCACAAAAACACTCAAAATGGTTTGTCTTTAGCGATAGTGCCAAAATCGGTGGAGTTGGAGAATCTTTAAGTGCATTTGCACAAAACTATCATCTGTCATTAGAAATTCATTCTTTTGAATTTGAAGATGCTTTTATTCCTCATGGCAAAACACAAGAGGTTGAAGAGCTTTTGGGCTTAGATTCAAAAACTCTAGCTAATAAAATTTCACAAATCATTCTAGGATAAAAATGCGCAATTTTATACTTATTATGCTCATCATTTTTAGCCAAAATCTCTTTGGGCAAGAAGAGTTTTTGGAAGATTTTGAAAGTGAATACACACAAAGTGTTATCAAAGATCCTTTTGAAAAATACAATCGTTTTATGACAGAAGTCAATTGGGATATTTATGATTATGTTTTTGATCCAGCCCTACAAGTCTATAACGCAGCAACTCCACTTGGTTTGCGACTTGGAATCTACAATTTTTTTGATAATCTTGCTTCACCTTTGCGATTTCTCTCTCACCTCTTTTCTTTTAGATTCAATGATGCAATCAATGAATTTGGGAGATTTACACTAAATAGCACCTTTGGGATTGGGGGAATCCTAGATATAGCTACACCAAATGGTTTATATTCTAAACGCTCTGATTTTGGAATTACCTTTGGAAGATGGGGAATAGATGGAGAATTTTATTTCGTGCTTCCTTTGATTGGACCTTCTAATTTTAGGGATATTTTAGCAATGCCGCTTAATGCTCTAGCTTATCCCACAACTTATTTAGAACCATTTTTGCTTTCTGCTGGCGTTTATACCTTCAAAGAATTTAACTACACCGCAAGACATAAGGACACTTTGGATACTTTTAGAAGAGACAGCTTAAATACTTATGTTTTAATGAAAAATTCTTATGAACAACATAGAAATGAATTAATCAAGGAGTGATTATGAAAATTTTATTTAGTTTTTTATTGGTGGCTACTTTTGGTTTTGCATTAGAATTTGACAAAATTGATACAACAATGGAAAAAAATATCAATCAAACAATCCACATTTTACAAACCTCTAATAAAAACATTGAATCTATTGCCAAAGAAATCTTTACAATGTTTGATTCTATTTTTGATTATCATTTAATGGCACAACTCTCACTCTCAAAAAAATACAAAACCCTCTCACCTAGCCAACAAAAAGAATTTGATGTCGCATTTGAAAAAAATCTCAAACGAAGTTTTACAGACAAACTTCACCTCTACAAAGATGAAACTATGAAAGTCCTAGGTGGGCAAAAGACTAAAGCCAACCGCTACAATCTCAAAACTTCTATCATCTTAGATGGAAAAATCCATTATATCACTTTCAAATTTCATGAATTCAATCAAGATTGGAAAATCTATGATGTTGATATTTTGGGCATTAGCGTTATTCAAACTTATCGCTCACAATTTGCAGATATTATCTCTCAAGAAGGTTTTGAAAAATTACTCCAAAAACTAGAAAGTGAAATACGCTTTGAAAATTAATCACCCATTAGCGTTTATTTTTAAAACCATCTTAAAATATCCAAAGCAGATTCTATTCTGCTGTATTTTATTTTTCTTTATTTCTTTATTTTATGCGATAAAGCTCCCCATTGATGCTAGCTCTGAAAGCCTTATCCTCGAAAATGACAAAGATTTCAAAATTTATGAAGAAATCTTGCAAGACTACCAAACAAAAGATTTTTTGATTTTAGCCTTTATCCCAAAAGATGGGAATGTATTTTCAAACCATTCACTCCAAATTCTCCAAAAAATCACACAAGATATCAAAAAGATTCCACAAGTGCAAGATACTCTAAGCATTTTAAATGCCCCTTTGCTCAAAAGCACACCTAATCTTGAATTACAAGAAATTCTCAAAATAAATCCAACTCTACTTTCCAAACAAACCGATAAAAACCTCGCAAAAACTGAGATTCTAAACCACCCTTTTTATACACAAAATATCATCTCAAAAAATGCAAAAACTGCTGGAATTTTAATTTATCTCAAAGAAGATATTAAGCTAAAAGAATTAACCCAACTCAAAAATACCGCAAACACCAAAGAAGAAAAACAAAATATCCAAAATCTCATTCATACACACAAACAAAATTCCCAAATCCACAATGCCCAAACTATTCAAGCCCTAAAATCTCTCAAAGAACAATACACAACAGAAGGAAAAGTTTATCTTGGCGGAATTATGCTTATTGCAAGCGATATGATTGATTATGTAAAATCTGACCTCATTACTTATGGCACGGCATTGAGTATAATTTTGGCATTAATGTTATGGATATTTTTCCGCCATATTTATTTTGTCGCTCTAAGTTTTTGCGTTTGTCTTTTTAGCCTTGTTGTTAGCAGTGGTATTTTTTCTTTTTTTGGTTATCAAATCACCATTGTTTCAAGCAATTATGTTTCTTTATTGTTGATTATTTCTGTCTCTTTGATAGTGCATCTAATTGTCTCTTATTTAGAGTTTTATGAAAAATTCCCCAAAGCCTCACAAAAAAACCTCGTGTATGCAGTGATGCTAAACAAAGCCTCGCCTAGTTTTTTTGCTGTTTTAACCACTATTATTGGATTTTTAAGCCTCGTATTTTCTAAAATTCTCCCTATTATTCATCTAGGAATTATTATGAGTATTGGGGTAAGTGTTGCACTCATTTTTACTTTTATGCTTTTTGGTGCAATTTTAGTCATTCTACCCAAACCCCAAAAAGTCAAAGATCTCCCCAAATGGCACCATATCTTTTTGCTAAAATGTGCAAATCTTGCCACTAATAAACCCAAACTCATTTATACTATTTCCTTTCTTTGCATTGTCTTTAGTATTTATGGTATTATGAATCTCAAAGTAGAAAACAGCTTTGTTAATTACTTCAAAGATGACAGCGAAATCAAACAAGGATTACTTACAATCGACCAAGATCTTGGAGGCACGATTCCACTTGAAATTATCATAAATTTTCAAGATAAATCTTCCAAAGATTCCTCTCTTAGTGATTTTGAAAATGAATTTGAAGAGGAATTTAATGTATTAGAACAACAGGATTCTTATTGGTTTGATAGTCAAAAACTAAGAATCGCAGAAAAAATCCACACTTACTTAGCAAACAAAGAATACATCGGCTCTATTTTAAGCCTACATAGCCTCTCCATGCTTGTAGGCTCTTTGGGATTAGGTGCTGATGATTTTACTATCGCCTTTCTTTATAAAAATTCCCCACAAAATCTCAAAAATCAACTCTTCACCCCTTATGCCAACATTGCAAAAAATCAAATGCGTTTTGTCTTTCGCACCTTTGATTCTAATCCAAATCTCAAACGCAATCTTTTCATCCACGAAATCCAAAATGATCTTACAACCCTGCTCCAAAACGAATCTGTAACTTTTAAAATCAATGGCATGATGGTGCTTTATAACAATCTCTTACAAAGCCTCATTGCCTCGCAAGTAGATACTCTAAGCCTTGTAATTGGAGCAATTTTCTTAGTTTTTGTTCTAATTTTTAGAAGCTTTAAACTTTCTGTGATTGCACTCTTAACTAATCTCATTCCATTAGGAGCAATTTTTGGATTCTTAGGTATTAGTGGAATCCCACTAGATTTAATGGGAATTACTATTGCTGCAATCTGTCTTGGAATTGGAGTTGATGATGTGATACATTATATTCATCGCTACAAAGAAGAGCTAAAATCCCATTCAATCAAACAAGCCATTATACGCTCTCATAGTTCTATTGGCAATGCTATGTATTACACCACCTTAATCATTGTAGTTGGTTTTTGCGCCATGATGACTAGCAATTTTATCCCCACAATTTATTTTGGGCTACTCACTACACTTGTAATGCTTCTAATGCTTGCTGGATCATTAATCTTGCTCCCAACATTCCTAATCACTCTCAAAAAATAAAAAGGTAACAAATGAAAAAAATTTATAACATTTTTATGGATTGCTTCTCAATTTTCCTTTGCTTGTATGTCTGATGCGGATTGCAATTTGGGCTACCAATGTCTAAAAAATATGTATGACTGGGAAGGACAATGTATAAAAGCAGTCGATGAATTTGGAATCCAAAATTTTAATGAGCCAAGAAACAATTATGGACCAAAAATTGAAAGTGGTTGCAATTTTGATACAGATTGTCCATTAGGCTTCAAATGCGATTCATATTCAAAAGAATGTGTAAGATAGCTTAAATCAATGGGGTATAATTCTCCACTTTTAATACTACATCACGAGCAAATTTATCCCATTGCAAAGAATACGCAAACCCCATTTCTTGATTCTCATAAGCTTTTAGATTTTCAAAAAATACCAAAGCTTTTCTAATCACCCCTTCTTGCTCCAAAACCATTTGGCTATGGTTAGTCCCAAAAATTTGCACCGCTCTTATTTTTGCTTGAGTTACAAACTGAGGAATGCTATTTTGCTCTCCATAAGGTTCAAACTCCTGCAAGATTCTAAAAATCTCTAAATTCACCTCTTTAAGAGGCAAAGCTCCAAGGATATTAGATTGAATTATCTTTTGTTTGTCTGGCAATTTTAATTGCATCAAATAATCTCTAAAATCCAAAAATTTCTCCTTTTGCAAACTCAATCCCGCTGCACCAAAATGCCCCCCAAATGCCTCCAAATATCCTTGACACTGCTCCAAAATCTTCATACAATCCATATCCAAAGAACGCATACTACCTTTTAAATACCCTTCTTTATGCGTTAGCACAATACTTGGTTTGGCATACTCTTCACAAAGTTTTGCTGCAACAATCCCAACCACTCCTTCATTCCACTGCTCATTACACACAAGCACAAAGGGTAATTCTTCAAACTTTTCTTGTGTTTCAAAATATTCCTTAGCTTCTAAAAAAGTCTTATTTTGGAGATTCTTTCTTTTTTGATTAAGTTTTTGAAGTTTTTTGAATATCTCTAATGCCTTATAATAATCTTTCTCAATCAAAAATTCATATGCAATCTTAGCCTCTTCCATCCTCCCTGCACAATTCAAAAGTGGCACAAAATAATATCCTAACAATTGCGAATTCAAAGGGTATCTTTTGAAATGCTCTTTTAAAATCACCAAAGCAGCCCTTTTGCTTTGCGCTAAAACTTCTAACCCCTTTTTCAACAACACACGATTCATTCCCCTAAGAGGCATTACATCACTAATAATTGCCAAAGCAAGTAAATCCAAAAATTCAGCCATTTGGACTTCTATCCCCATTTCTTGCTTGATTGCTGCACACAAATACCATGCCACACAAGCACCACAAATTTCAGATTCTGGAAAATGGGGAGAAAGCTTTGGATTGCAAATAAGTGCATCTGGTAGATTTTCTTGCGGTGTATGATGATCTGTAATAATTAGCTCAATTCCTCTTTGCTTACAAACTTCTGCTGCTTCTATCGCGCTAATGCCATTATCCACCGTGATAATCATTTCGCAATCTAATCTGTCAATCATTGCACTTGATAATCCATAACCATCATCAAAACGGCTAGGTATCACAATTGAAATCACATAGGGTATCTTATCAAAAAACTCTTTTAAAATCGCACAAGAGACGACACCATCTACATCATAATCGCCAACTACAACTATTCTTTTTTTTTCTTGTATGGCTTTGGCAATTTTTTTGGCAATCTTAGAGAGATTATTCAAAGAATCAGGGGGAGGCAAATCTTGCAATTTCTTAATCTTTTCCCCATCAAACCTACCTGCAAGAATATTTTTTATTTCTAGTGCATTTAGCGGAGAAAACCTCAATATATCATTTAGCATGATACATTAAAGATTGCTTAATAAATTCCAAAATTACCAAATTAGGTGCTTGTAGCCTAGAAGTAAATTCCGGGTGAAATTGCACTCCCACAAACCATGGGTGCTCTTTGAGTTCTACTACTTCAATCAGCCCATTAGATTCTCCAGAGATTACCATTCCTTGCTTTTCTAAAGCTTCTCTATATTTTGGATTCACTTCATAGCGATGACGATGTCTTTCTTTGATAGTTTTTTGCCCTTTATAAGCTTGTTGGAGTTTGCTACCCTCTTTAGTTTGGCATTCATATTCACCAAGCCTCATTGTGCCACCCATAGGGGAAGTGTGTGTGCGAATTTGCTGTTTGCCATTTTGGTCAATAAAGTTTTCAATCAAATAAATAATAGGTTCTTTTGTTTTAGGATTAAATTCCATAGAATCTGCTTCTTTGATTCCCAAAACATTATGTGCAAATTCCAAGACTGCCAACTGCATTCCAAGGCAGATTCCAAGGAATGGAATCTTATTTTCTCTCGCAAACCAAATGGCTTTCATTTTGCCCTTAATCCCTCTTTCTCCAAATCCACCGGGCACCAAAATACCATTAACATACTTTAATTGCTGAATTATTTCTGGATTATTTTCTAGCTCTTCACTATCTATCCATTGAATATTCACTTTTGTATCCAAATTCGCTCCTGCATGTACCAAAGCTTCAATGAGGGATTTATAGGATTCTTTGAGATTTAAATATTTACCCACAAAGGCAATGCTAACTTCATTTTGTGGAGCTAGGATTCGCTTCACTAAACTATCCCATTCTTGCATATTAGGTGTAAATTCTGGGAGTTTTAAGAATCTTGCAATAGGCACTAAAACCCCTTCTTTCAAAAAATGAAGCGGCATTTGATAAATACTCTTAGCATCTTGAGCAGTGATTACACAATCATAATCCACATCGCAACTCATTGAAAGTTTATTTTTAAGCTCTTTTGGCAACTCTTTTTCTGTCCGTGCAATGATAATTTGTGGAGTAATCCCAATGCGTCTTAATTCTTGCACACTATGTTGTGTTGGTTTTGTTTTTAACTCCCCTGCCACTTTGATTAATGGTATCAAAGTCACATGCACACTAATAACACGCTCCATTCCATATTCATGTTTAATCTCACGCATAGCCTCCAAAAATGGTAGCCCCTCAATATCTCCCACTGTTCCGCCAAGTTCAACTACCAAAATTTCCTTGCCCTCTCCTGCAAGTTTGATTCTTCGCTTAATCTCATCAACAATATGTGGAATGACTTGAATTGTCTTACCCAAATACCCACCTTTACGCTCTCTATCAATCACAGAGAGATAAACTTGCCCGGTTGTAAAATTATTTTTAGAGGAAAAATCCATATTCAAAAAACGCTCATAATGCCCAATGTCTAAATCCGTCTCCGCACCATCTTGTGTTACAAAAACCTCTCCATGCTCTAAAGGGCTCATTGTCCCGGGATCCACATTGATATAAGGATCGATTTTCAAAATACCCACTTCAAAACCTGAATGCTTCAATAAAGTTGCTATTGATGAGGAAGTAATCCCTTTCCCAAGAGAACTCAAAACTCCACCTGTAACAAAAATATATTTCGTCTCCACCATACAAAAACCTCTAAAAATTTAATGCAAAATTATACTAATTAGGAAGTTAATTTTCTCTTTTATCATTTAATTTATTTTCTAAATATATCTTCAAAACTTTCTCATTCTTTCATTATCGCAAATTTTATCTCTTAGGGCTCAATCAACACAATCAACTCTCTGACTACATTTAAAATAACTCATTTTTACATCCTTTTTTGTCAAAATAAAACCAAATTTTAGATAAAGAGAAATTGCTTTTTGATTCTCATTAAAAGCGCAAGCATAAAGATTCTTGACTTTCAAAGTCTCAAAGGCATATTTTATCACAACCTCCATTAAGCCTTTTCCATATCCTTTTAAATTTGGATTTTGATAGATTCCAAACTCACAAGAATCTCCCCTTTGAATATCCACAAAATCCACAACACCCACTGCCACTTCTCCATCAAAAACCAAAAAATATTGCTTAGTTACCTCTTCTTTGAGCTTTTCAAGAAAGGCAATATGCTCTTCCCAAGAAATATTTTTTGTTTTCATAAAACAAGAAATTTCCTCACTATTCCTCCACAAAAAAACTTCTCTACTCTCTTGCTGCGAAAGATTAATAAAATTTTTTAATCTCATAATTTATCCCAAAACTTTTACCAAATAATTAGATAACCACTCCATTTTGCCAGTAATAATTAAAATCCCTATAACAATAAGCAATCCACCCGCACACCATTCAATTAACCTAAAATGCCTTTTAATTCTATCCAAAAACGCAAAAGCATAACCAACTAAAAATGCACACAGCAAAAATGGCAAACTAAATCCCAATGTATAAACTATCATCAAGATAATTCCCTCATCAGCCCTTAAACTAGCAAGAGAAATAATCCCTGCTAAAATAGGTCCTACACAAGGTGTCCAACCCAACGAAAAACTCACTCCCAATAAAAATGGCATAAAAAAATCACGCAAAAAACTAAAATGAACTACATTAAATTTCGCATTTTTTTGATAATTCAAAAAAGGAATCTCAATAACCTTTGCGGTATGCAAACCAAAAATTATCAAAATCCCTCCAGCAAAATATGCCACATAAGGACTAAGCAAGATTCCGCCACTTAATATTCTAGCCGCTACCACTCCAAGCAAAACAAAAACTATCCCCATTCCCAAAACAAAAAATAAAGCATTGCGAACAATTACAAAACGCATTCTCCTATCAAGTGTATGATAAGCTTTCAATTCACTTAGGGAAACTTCAGAAATATAAGAAAGATATGCAGGAATAAGGGGCAATACACAAGGACTAATAAAAGTCAAAATCCCCGCTAAGAAACTAATTCCAAGCGGGGCTTTATCAAATAAAAACAATAAATATTCTTCCACTTTTGTGCTACCTTATCGACCAAAAACCACTTCTTAACGCTCCAATAAATTAGGTAACCAAAGTGAAATTTCAGGCACATAAGTGGTTAGAACTAATCCAACCAACAAAACACATAACCATGGAATAATAGAAATTGTTACATCTTTTAGGCTTAATCCCGTCAATGAACTTGCCACAAAAAGATTCAGCCCAACAGGAGGGGTTAGCATACCAATCTCCATATTCACAATCATAATAATTCCAAAATGAATCGGATCAATTCCTAATTGCAATGCAATAGGCAAAAGAAGTGGCGTCATAATCATTACAACAGAGCTTGGCTCCATAAATTGCCCCATAATAAATAAGACAATATTTACCAAGATTAAGAACATCCACCAAGTCATATTCATACCTACCAAACTTTCTGCTATGATATGAGGGATTCTCTCACTTGTAAGCAAATGTGCAAAGACAACAGCAAATCCAATAATAAAGAAAATCATCGCTGTGGTAATAGCTGCGTCTAAAAATACAGCATACAAATCTTTAATCTTAATATCTTTATAAACAAAAATAGAAACTACAAAAGCATAAACCGCACTAATTCCAGCAGCCTCTGTGGCAGTAAAGATTCCAGCATAAATCCCACCAATTACAACAAAAACGATAAGTAATGCCCAAAATGCCTCTTTAAACTTACTCCATCTCTCTTTAAAGCTCGCTGGTGTAGTAGATTTAAATCCCAATCTTCTAGCCCCAATATAAGCATATAGCATCATCATTCCACCAATCATCAATCCCGGAACAACTCCTGCCATAAAAAGCTTTTCGATAGAAACTTCTGCAGTTACCCCATAAACAATCATAACCACAGAAGGCGGAATCAAAATCCCCAAACTTCCCGCTGAAGTAATCGCACCCACAGAATAGCTCTTAGGGTATCCTGCTGCTTTAAGTGCTGCAAACATTACAGAACCAATCGCCACAACTGTTGCAGGGGAACTCCCGCTAACTGCCGCAAAAATAATACACGCCAAAATTGCACTCATAGGAAGCCCGCCGGGTAAATGCCCGACAATACTTTTTGCAAAATCCACAATTCTTTGTGCAGAACTCCCCTTACTCATCAAAGAACCTGCCAAAATAAACATAGGAATCGCCATCAAAGCAGGCTTCAACCCATTTAACATAATTTCTGGCACACCCATAATATCATAGGAAGTAAAAATCAGCATTGTAGCTACTGCACTTACACCTAGTGAAATAGCAACAGGAACACCAAGCAATAACAAACCAAATAAAACTATCAGCAAAAATGCAACACTCATAATATCCCCTTAGTCCTTAATTACCGAATCGTGTATCATTTCTTCTTCTGCATTTCTTACTACCTTATCTGCATCCATCCAAGAAACTTCATAAATTTTCTCGATACTTCGATAAGTAGCTCCAAAAAATGCAATAGGCAAACAAAGAAGGAAAACCCACAAAGGAACACTATGGAGTGCTTCGCTCATATAGCCAATCTCATAGTTCAAATAACACACCATCACACTTGCATAAAACATAAACCCTAAAAAGATAGAATTTAGAATATGTGTTCCCAATACACATGCTTTTGCCAATGGTGGTGGAAACTTCTCAATCAACATTGTAACAGAAATATGCACACCTTTTCTAAACCCATAAGCCGCACCAAAAAATGCAGACCACAAAAAACAATACCTAGCGACTTCTTCTGCCCAAGTTAATGAACCAATTTCAGGAAAGAAGCCCGCAATATAACGCACACAAACATTAATAGCAGTAATCACGATTCCAAACACCAATCCTAATACAGCTACATTTTTATTAATCCCTGCAATAATCATATCTAAAATCTCAAAAAAGCGATTAATACCGGGACTCTTATGTGCATACAAAAAAGGTTTTTGAATCATCAATAATAAATTCCGCAAATTCTACCCTTTATTACTTAGTATTCATTGTTTTTTCGATTAAATCTTTACCCACCAAGTCATAAAACTTCGGATAAATCGCATACATCACATCTTGCCATTGTTTCTTTTGATCTTCTGTAAGTGTGAAAATTTGAGTACCTGTTTTATCGTCTGCTTTAAGCTTATCAAGCAACATTTTTTCTTCTTTTGCACTCTCTTCTCTCTCATAAATAGTTGCCTCTTTCATAGCAGCCATAAACTTTTCTTGCAAATCTTTTGGCAATTCATTCCAAAATTTTTCACTTGCAACGACCAAATACCCTAAATATCCATGATTAGACATTGTAATAGAACTTTGCACTTCATAAAATTTAGAATTATAGAGATTTGAAAGTGGATTTTCTGCTGCATCAACTACACCTGTTTGAAGCGCTGAATACACTTCACCAAAAGGCAAAACTTGTGGAATTGCTTTGATTGCTTTTGTTTGCTCTTCCAACACTTTAGAACTCATAATACGCATTTTCTGACCTTCTGCATCGCTAGGCAAAATAATAGGCTTTTTATTAGTGCTAAATTGCTTAAATCCTGCATCCCAATAGTCTAATGCCACATAACCTTTATTAGTAATAACATCTTTCAAAATTTGTCCAACTTCTCCATCCATTACTTTATGTAAATGCTCGGTATCACGGAAAATAAAAGGAATATCCCACAAATTAAATTCTTTTGCAAATGGAGTAAATTTTGAAAAACTCGGTGCGGCTAACTGCACATTGTTACGCTTTAACTCTTGAAACACTTTATCATCATCCACCAATTGTGCCGAAGGGAAAACATGCACCACAATCTTACCATTTGTCAATTCATTAACTCTTTTTGCAAAAAAGTCTGCTGCTTTCCCTTTTGGTGTATTTGCACTCACTACATGAGCAAATTTCACTTCATAAACTTTATTAGAATCAGCTTGGGAAGTTTCTGTTTTTTCACCTCCACAACCAACAAAACCTAAAATCGCCAAAGCTAAAATCACTAAACTTTGTTTCATTTTTTCTCCTTATAAAATACTAACTCAAAAACTTTATGCTAGTCGTTATAATTTTACAAACTTTTTTTGAAATTTCATTCTACTTCTATTTTGATTGCCAAAGATTATCCCATTAAAGATTACTTTTTGAAACACTTTAGAGGGTTTTGATACCATATAACACCTCATAAAATTTGCTATTCAAATAATTAATCCAAAAATTAAACAGCTTTCATATTTTACAAACTCAAATAAATTTTAAAACATTAAGAAATTTTGATTATTAGCTCTATTTGAAGAAACAATAATATCTATAAGTAGCCCATCATTACACCATTACCCACTTTATTAACCTACCCATAATACTACACGCCATTGCTATTTATTATCTTTCAAGTATTACCTAAATGCTTTTAGGTAATACTCTATAATAATACAACTCTTGATATTCTCTAATACACACATTGCATATTTATTCTAATGCTAAGTGTCTATTCTATATTTATTCATAGCCTCTCTCCACCTCCTATATCTTAATACTTTAGAATCTTAAAATACAATTCAATTTAATCTTAGAAATATCATTCAATTATTTAAAAGCATTGAATCTCTTTTAAGATTCTAAAAAGATTCAAAGTTTAAATGTTTATTTTGTATTAGAGTTTATAAAATAATCAAACAAGAATAAAAGAAGTTTTTATTGCATTGTTTATTTTGAATCTTTTTAAAATCTCTTCAATATTTTTATTATTAGTATCTATTTAGCTTAGGATTAACCTAAGCTAATAGGATTAATTAATTAATAAGTAATAGCCATACAAGGATTATTTGTCTTAGCATTATCACTTACAATACATAATCTACCTCTTTCTTTACCATCTTCTACAATGGCTTCTTGTTTTTCTTGTGCTGGGAGGATTAGTATTGCTTCTTTAGAGGCTAAGTCTGCTATTTTTTGCAAATTATTTGGAACATCTGGATTATTCTCTTTTGTTGGGTCATCTCCCACTTCTTCTTTTGTTGGTGGAGTAAGAGCTGGTTTATCTTCTAAAATAATGCTATCTATTTTTGAGAGAATATCATTTCCACTAAAGCTAAAAGTTCCTCTAATATCATCAAAGCCACTATTCTCTTTGATAGAATATTCTCCTAAAAGATTAGTAAGATAGACTTTATCTTCACTCTCTAAAGTATTTAGAAGGCTTTGGGCTTTAGCATAAGATTCATCAATGATTTTTACCATTTCATTATAAATACCCTCTAAAGTCTCATAAGGCAATTTAGCTTCTAATGCTTCTTGATAATATTTTTGAGCTGCTTTAATCCTTTGTTTTAGAGATTCTAGGGCTTTAAGATTATTATTAATCGATGAGATTTGATTGATTAATCCATTCTTATTATAACTTCCCTCTCCATTGATAAAAGATTTTAATTTTAAGATAGAATCTTTTACATAGCTATATTTATCAATACTATTATCTTTGCTATACCATTTAGTAAAATCATCTTTTAATCCATTATCCCCATCATAGAATGCTCTTAAGAAATTTAGAGATTGTTTGAGGGATTCTAATTCTGCTGTGTTAGGATTAGAATCTACTAGGATTAATTCAAAAAGTTTATGGATTTTAGTATCTAATGTAGCTTCTGATTCTTTAGATTCAATTCCTTTTAGAATCTCATCAATAGTATTAGAGATATTAATAAGCTTATCTAATGTTTCTTGCGAGATATATCCATTCTTATCTAAGGCAATATTGATGCCATAGTTTTCATTTAATATTTCATGGATAATCTCTTTGATAGTAGAATCCAAAGAGATAAAATCGTCTTTTTCTAGGGCAACATTACCCAAATCAATGTTTGGAGTATTTGAATCTGTTGGAGGGGTAATGTTAGAACCTGTAGTTTGTTCAAAACTATAAATAGGATTAGAATCATCACCAATATTTACAATCTTATTAGATTCAAAAGCACCGCCTGAATTATTTTGTTTTTCTAAAGCTTGTTTAAAGATTTCTTTGCCTTGTGTTTCATTAGTATAAGGATTTAAAAAGATTTGTCTATTTGGATTGCTAGTAGGATGATAATAATCTTTTGAATCGCTATTAGCATTTTTTATAGGATTATTCAAGCCTAAATTAGGGTTATCATTATAGTAGAGATTGATATTATCAAAGGTTGTATTGCCACTAAGAGATCCGTAGAATTTGCCAAAACCTTCTACCCCTTTACCTCTATCAGTAATTTCAGCTAAAATGGTTGCATTAGGATTGAAGTAGAGGTAAATGTTGCTAAAAGAGGCGACAGTGTTAATGTCAGCACTACTATGAGAAAGTTCTCTATATCCAACAAATCCACCCGCAAAGGATTCAGCTCCTACATAAGTAGTTTTATTATTAGCATCAATTTCACTAGCAATATCCCCAATATTATTTAAAATAATATTAGAAAAAATGCCACCTCCACTCTCAATACTTCCAATAAAACCTCCAGAATAAACCCCTATAACCTCTCCTACATCATCACTACTAAATTTACTTCTTATAGCTCCAATGTTGTTTAAGACTATATTAGAAAAAGAGTTCTTATCAAAATTCCTTCCAGCAAATCCACCCACAAAAGACCATGTAGCACCATCTGATCGTTCATTATCGATAATACTGCTTATAGTTCCAAAATTTTCCAAAACAATATCCGAAAAACTTGCATCATAGACTTGCCCAACAAACCCTCCAACCATAAGAATAGGACTTGATTTAGGGATACCACCAACAGCTTTGATGCTTTCAATATTACTTAAAATTATATTAGAAAAAGTACCACCATCAATCCACCCAGCAAATCCACCTATACCAAAAGAGGCACCTTCCGAGCCGATACCACTAATACTTCCAATATTTTTTAAGATTATATTAGAAAAATTGCCACCATTAATATATCCAGCAAATCCACCTATATAACCACTATTATTTACAGTGGAATCTATATTAATTCCATCAATAATGAGATTCTTTATAGTAATTTGAGCTTTACTTGAATCCTCTCTAATATTTCCAAACACTCCAATCTGTGAAGTAAAACTATCATCATGATAATCTATATCAACATTACTCAATGTATTCCCACCACCATCAAAGTTTGCAGTAAAAAAATCTTTTTCATCCATCCAATCCTTTTGCTTATATCCCCCCACAATCATTGCATCACTATAATCAGCATTTACAAGATTACCATTCCCATTATTTATAGGTGCGGCATAATTACCTGTGTAGGTTTTGTTTTGAGTAGAATCTGCAAAGTCAATAATTGTCCTATCTTTTCCACCAATTTGCTTAGAAAAGTCAATATCTCCAACAAGTCTAAATTCATCAACACTTCTTGTATCTCCATTATTATTATTCCACCCATTAGCAAACCAATACCATTCACTCAAAGCCTCATCAGCATTTCCATTGCCTAGAGTGATAACTTTTTTAAAATTGTTTTGTCCTTGTTCATTGGTAATACTTCCATTATCATTGTAAGTATAAGATTCATTTGTGATTAATTGTTTGAAGTTTCCAAATTTAAAACGATCTTTTTGGAAGTTTTTCATTTGCCTTTGAATATAACCTTCTTTAAAAGCAGTAGCATAAATATTATTGCTTGATAGATTCACTGCATCAGCATCAATATAGATATTCTCTCCCACAAAGTAAATAGAATTATCTTTATTAGTGCCACCACTTGTATTTTCTATCTTCCCTCCTCTAATATCTATGGTATCCCCAATCAATGTGATTCCATTATTGGCTTTAATTGTTCCTAGATTAACAATATTCCCCTTATTAGGTTTAAACACTGGAGAGAAAGATTCTACTAATTTAGTTTGAGTTTTAAAGTTATTTAGTGTTATATCATCAATCGTATTACTTGCTACAAATTTATTTGCATTAATACTTGCATCTTTTCCTATTAAGACACCACTAGGATTAACTAAATAGATATTATTGCCATTGCCATTAAGATTACCTAATATTTGTGAAGCTTTATTAGTATAATCAAGGTTTAGATAGCTTTTATTATTACCTAGGAAATTAACACTTTCTCCTTTATTGATATTAAATCCACCACCCCAAGCAATAATATGGTTTGTATTATTGCCTGTGATATTCATTACTTTACCATTTACTTTAATACTTCCACTACCATGAGTGAATTTACCCCCACTAGGTAAAGCTACTAAGGATTGAGATAAAACAATACTAGCTACAATAGAGATTCCTATTTTAGTGATTGTTGTTTTAGATTGTTTGGATTGAATAGAATTAGAATCTTTGATTGATTCTAATTTAATTGTATCTTGAATCTTAGAATTAGATTCTTTAGAAAGATTAGAAGATTGAATCTTATTTAGATTCTTTGCAAGTTCTTTAGGATTTGAATTTTTAAGAGTATTGAGAGTATTTAAAGAGTTAGTTAAAGGCTTATTTGCCCCCCCCCCCCCCATACTATAACAGAATTAGGATTGTTTGACATTTTGGGTCCTTTATAAGATATTTAAATTTACAAACAAAGAAAAACATTTTTAAAAGAAATTTTAAAAGAGATTCTTTGATTTATAAATTCATAAAAGATATTATACTACAAAGATATTATACTACTAAATTGAGATAAAGTTGATAAAATAAAAATAAAATAATTGCAATAAAGAGATAGGGTAGTTTTAGAAGATGCCAGTGCAAAAACACTGACATTAGTATTACTTGTAGTTTTGGATTGCTTTATCCAAAATAGCTTTTGCACTTTCTAAGTCTTGAAATTCTTTCACTTTTACCCATTTATTTGGCTCTAACATTTTATAAGTTTCAAAGAAATTTTTGATTCTATCTAATGTAATTTGTGGTAAATCCGCTAGAGACTTGATATTATCATATCTCGGGTCAATTTTAGAAATAGGCACAGCAATAAGCTTCTCATCAAGCCCGCTCTCATCTTCCATTATCAAAACTCCAATCAATCTTGCTTTAATCACACTTCCAGCTTGCAAAGGATACTCGTTTAATACCAGCACATCAGCAGGATCACCATCATCACTTAATGTATTTGGGACAAACCCATAATTTGCAGGATAAAACATTGCACTATACATTACCCTATCAACGACAACCGCTCCACTCTCTTTATCAATTTCATATTTAATATTACTTCCATAAGGAATCTCAATAACCACATTTAGTTTGCTAGGATTCTCACCTACTTCAATTTTTGATAAATTCATAATTCTTTCCTTTCTATTGATTTAAAATTGCATACCCTTGCAATTGTCTATCTACAATTTCTCTTGGGGCATTTTTAACCTGTTCTACACCTTCAATCAAGGATTCTTTGCTGATTTTTGCTCGTCGCATTGCTCCACTACAAGCTACAACTCTAACATTTGGGAGTTTCACCAAAGCAGCAATTTCTTTTCTTATTTTATCTGATGAAGTGCTATTTTTGCCAAAAAGCAGCACAGAATCTCCGCCCATCACAAGCTCAATATCACCCACTTCATCATCTTTTAAACTTTTTTGGATTGCTTGCACTTGCAACTTTGCAGTTTCCCATTGACTTTTTTCTACGAGAGAAATCACGACATTAACGGGCTTCACACCTTATTTTCCAAATACTTGTGAAGTTCCTACAATCATCAAAAAAACAACCAAATACCATTTTATTTTATTCTGCATAAAAAACCTTAGATTCTACTCTTAATAAAAGTTTCCATTTCTGCCACGATTTCTTCTATTGTTCTTTCGCCATTGATTTTGTGCAAAATTCCTTTGACACTATAAAACTCTTGAATCTCCGCTAAAGGCTCCAAATACACTTTCATGCGATTGTTGAATACCTCTACATTATCATCAGCTCCCCTAGCTCTACCAAGCACTCTATCACACGCTACTTTTTCGCTCACTTCTACTTCAATAACATTTGCCAAAGTAATATTGTTTGTTCCTTTTAAGATTTTATCCAACTCTAGCATTTGCTCCACGCTTCTAGGATAGCCATCGATAATTACAATATCTTTAGGTGCATTAGAGATCGCATCAACAATCGTTTGCACTACAATTTCAAGAGGGACAAGATTTCCTTTGCTTGTATAACTATCAATCAATTTTCCTTTTTCACTCCCACTTGCCACTTCAGCCCTTAGAAGTTCTCCAGTAGAATAATGCACAATACTTTCTGTATTATTTTTGCTAATAATCTCCGCATCGGTTGTTTTCCCGCTACCGGGCGCTCCAATAACTAAAAATAATTTTTTCATATTTCTCCTTATTTTTTGGTTTCTCTTACTCTAATATGCAATTCTCTTAGCTGCTCTTCACCTGCAGGACTTGGTGCGTCTGTAAGAGGACAAGTTGCTTTTTGGGTTTTGGGGAATGCAATCACATCACGAATAGAATGTGCATTGCAAAGCAACATAATAATCCTATCTAATCCAAATGCGATTCCTCCATGCGGAGGAGCACCAAACTGCAACGCTTCAAGCAAGAAGCTAAATTTATCTTTTGCTTCTTCTTGAGTGATTCCCAAAAGTTCAAAAACTTTGCTTTGAATCTCTTGTTTATGGATTCTAATGCTTCCCCCACCGATTTCAAAACCATTTAACACCACATCATATGCCACAGAATTAATCTCTTCAATATCCTCAACTTCTAAATCTCTTGGCATCGTAAAGGGGTGATGAAGTGCTGAAATACTACCATCATCATTGCGTTCAAACATAGGAAAATCTACAACCCATAAAAATTTATAGACACTCTCATTGATCATTCCCATATCATTTGCAATCTTTTGACGCAATCTACCCATATAGTCCCAAACGACCTTTTTCGCCCCTGCTCCAAAAAACACAATATCACCGACACTTGATCCCACTCTCTCAAGCAAGGTTTTGAGATTCTGCTCACTAATAAATTTGACCAAAGGACCTTTGATTTCATTTTCTTTAATTTGCAAATATGCCAAACCTTTAGCACCAAACTTCCTTACAAACTCTTCTGCTTCTCCCAAAGTCTTACGACTAAAGAAACTATCTCCACCTTTCACACAAAGTGCTTTAAAGCGATTTTTCTTAGAATCTTTTGCAATAGAAGCAAAAATTTCATTACTAGAATCCACAAACAAATCAGAAACTTCTACAAGCGGCAAATCATAACGCAAATCTGGCTTATCACTTCCATAAGTTTCCATTACTTCTTTATAAGTATAATGTGGAAATGGAGTTTGCACCTCTATCCCGCAAGCACCAAAAATAGATTTCAACACAGATTCTGCCACACCCATTACATCTTTTTGTTCTACAAAACTCATTTCAATATCAATCTGTGTAAATTCGGGCTGCCTATCAAGCCTCAAATCTTCATCTCTAAAACACTTTGCAATTTGAAAATATTTATCAAACCCGCTTACCATCAAAAGCTGTTTAAAAAGTTGCGGACTTTGGGGAAGTGCATAAAACTCACCATGATGCACACGACTTGGCACCAAATAATCTCTTGCTCCCTCTGGTGTAGCTTTAGTCAAGATTGGAGTTTCAATCTCCAAAAAGCCTAAATTACTCAAAGTATTACGAACAGCCTGTGCTACTTTGCTTCGTGTGATAAAAATTTCTTGCAAACGCGGATTGCGTAAATCCAAATAACGATACTTAAGCCTTACATCTTCGCCTACACTCTCATCACCAACAGCAATAGGCGGAGTTAAGCTTTTATTTTCGATACTCAATTCACTTACCAAAACTTCAATTTTTCCTGTTTTTAATTTTGGATTCTCTAAGCCCTCGCCTCTTTTTCTTACCTTTCCTTTAGCAATCAAAACATATTCATCTCTTACTTCACTAGCAATTTTATGAGATTGTTCAAAATCTTTTGGATCAAAAACAAGCTGGACTAATCCGCTTCTATCCCTTAGATCAATAAAAACAATTCCACCATGATCCCTATAAGTATTGCACCAACCACATAATTTTACTTCTCTACCAATATCTTTTTCATCTAAATCTGCACAATAATGGCTTCTCAAAACACTTACTCCTAAGAAATTTGTTTAGCAAAGTGAAGATTTTATCAAAAAAAAATACAAGAAATGATTAAATAGAAAAATAATTTTCAATTGATGAAAAGAGGAATAATTTTTGCTTGATGCAAAACAAAATAGTTTAGCTATAAAAGGAAATTTATGAGAATAGGAACAAACTCAAGCTACACAATGATGCAATATTATCAAGGAAAGACACAAGCGGGATTAAATAATATTCTAGCTCAAATGAATGGTTTGAAAATTCAATTTGGCTATCAAGATACAAGCATTTTTAACAAAACTCTTGAATTAGATTATAATATCACCACACTCACTCAAAGCAAAGAATTAGCAAATAATGCCTTAACTTTCACCAAACACACCGACACCGCTCTAAGCGAACTTGCATCAAGCATGGACAATTTTAAAAGCAAACTAGTCCAAGGTGCAAATGATATTCACTCTGAAACCTCTCGTCTTGCAATTGCCCAAGACCTCAAATCTATCCGAGATCATTTTTTATCAATTGCTAACACTTCTATCGGCGGAGAATTTATTTTTGGAGGAACTGCGACAACCACTAAGCCCTTTAATTCTGATGGCAGTTACAATGGCAATAACGCGACACTTAATGCCTTGCTTAGTTCCAACAACTCCCTAGCCTATAATATCACTGGCTATGAATTATTTTTTGGTTCAGACAATGATACAAATCGTGTTATTTCAACCAATATCCCAAAATTTAACCAAAGTGCTTTAAACCCTCAAATTATGGACCCAGACCACCCAACAGGAAATAGTGAGAAAGTTTATATTACCGCAGAAGATACTTTGCGTGATTTAGTGGGGGACAATGATTCTGATCCTTCTAATAACGATCCAGAAGTTTTTTATATCACAGGAAGAAGACCCGATGGGACTGCTTTTAAATCCAAATTTGAAATGGGAGTAGCTTACACCGATGAAGATCAATCCGCAACCGTGCAAGATTTATTAGATAGAATCGGCAAGGAATTTGGCAACACAGAAACAAGCAAAGTTGTAGATGTTACACTTAATGAATGGGGAGAGATTGAAATAAAAGACCTCACAGGCGGACGCTCTAATATTGAATTTTATATGGTATCAAGTAGCTACCAAGACCCAAATAACCCCGATGGAGTAGGAGTCTCTGATATTG
Organism: Helicobacter pullorum; assembly: GCF_900638355.1. Taxonomy (GTDB): domain Bacteria; phylum Campylobacterota; class Campylobacteria; order Campylobacterales; family Helicobacteraceae; genus Helicobacter_D; species Helicobacter_D pullorum. The sequence continues at coordinate 1,227,568 of NZ_LR134509.1, forward strand.
ATGCACTATTAAATAGCGGAGCAAAAGTCAATACCTATGTGCAAAGCCCTTATTTGGGAAGTTTTTCTAATTCACAAATCACTTCTGTTGAAGATTACAATGATCATAGAATCCACACTATCCCAACAACCTTTAGAAATAGCAACAATGAAATCGCCAAAACCTCTACGCTTTTGAGTGATATTTTTCCAGAAGGTGTTACACAACTCAATTTAAGTGGTATCTCTGCAAATGATGCGAACAACAATCCAACAAATACTAATGTTAATAGCACTTTTACAATTACTCCAACCTCAACTATTCAAGATTTAATGGATTCTATTGAAAATATGTATAATGCCCAACCGGGTGCAAATGTAGAAGTAGAATTTTCCAATGGAAAAATCACAATCATTGATAATAATGTCTCCAAAAAAACTCCGCCAGATCAAGCACAAGATACATTGCCCTATATCGGTGAAAGCTCACTTAGTCTTACTATCACTGCACAAGATGCTGGAGGCAACAATGTCAATGGATTCCGCAATGATTACAGCGTAGAATACGATAGAGTGGGCTTTAGCAAAAACGGCTCGATACTTTCTTCGAATGTTTCTCAAGTTATCCGCGATACCAACGAGTATGCAACAATGGATACCAAACTTTCGCAAGTCGCAGGCGTTGGGCTTGATGGGCATACTTATAATTTTGAAGTAAAAGATGTCAATGGGACTCCAATTAGTGGAAGAATCGAATTTAGAGACACAGGAAGTGTAATGATTATTGATTCCCCTGCAACCATTAATGGGGTTGATATTGATGGGATTGAAATACCAATCTTAAATCCTAATGGAAATCCCCCACAAGTAGCAAGTGAAGCAACGCCAGCAGATGATGTTACTTATCAACAACTAGCTGATACACTAGGAATGGTGCTAAATCTTTCAAACACTAATCCAGCTGATTTACAAAATGTATTTGATCCAGCAGGTGCAAATTTCGATGATCCAGCTATCAAGCTTTCTTATGAAACAATGATTAGCAATTCCAAAAACAATGTTTCTATTTCACTAGATGTTAATGGACAAATGCAAGTCAAAGATTTAAATCGCACTCCAACTAGAATGGAGTTTATGCTCTATGATAGCGAAAGTAGCAATTTTGCTCTTGATGCTAATGGCAGAGTAAATACCACAGGACATCCAGCACTTACTTTTCAAGCTAATAATGCCATTGTAGCAGATGATCCTCATGTCAATTTTTTCCAACAAATTGATACAATTATCCAAGCTTTAGAAGATGGCACTTATCGTCCCGGTGGCACTGATGAATATGATGATAGTATGAGGAATCCCGGAATCCAAAATGCTCTTTTGGTATTTGACCATTTAGCAGACCATATCAACAAAGCCCACACCAAAAATGGAGCACAGGGAAATGCGTTTGAATACTCTATCGAACGCACAGAAGTTTTGATTGTCCAAGCTAAAACATTGCGTTCAGATACTATTGATACAGATTTTGCAGAGGCGTATTTACAATTCTCAACCCTCTCACTCAACTACCAAGCTATGCTTTCCTCAATCGGCAAAGTCTCTCAACTCTCTTTGGTTAATTACCTCTAAGGCGATTAACCAAATACTTTGCCATTTTAAAACAAACTTCCTATATCTTTGAATGAAAATAACTCATAAGTTTTTTGCGTAGCAATTCTCCCTCTAGCTGTGCGTTCCAAAAAACCATTTATTAGCAAATAAGGCTCAATCACATCTTCGATTGTCCCCTCATCTTCACTCATAGCAGCCGCTAAAGTGCTAAGCCCAATAGGTCTTCCACGACTTTCACAAATAATTTTTAAGAATCTTAAATCCAATTCATCAAACCCATATTCATTGACACCAAGCTCATTAAGAGCGTATTGCGTGCGTTCTTTTGTGATAATCCCTTCTTCTGCCACTTCTGCAAAATCTCTGACACGCTTTAAAAGACGCAAGGCGATTCTAGGTGTTCCACGAGAGCGTTTAGCAATCTCTAAAGCCCCATCACTAGAGCATTCTTTTTGGAGTTTAATTGCTGCAATTTGCACGATTCTTGCCAACTCTTCTTTTTCATAAAATTGCATTCTAAATTGCATTCCAAATCTATCTCGCAAAGGATTGCTAATCATTCCAGCCCTTGTAGTTGCCCCTATAAGCGTGAATCTAGGTAAGTCAATTTTTACAGTTTGTGCCGCAGGACCACTTCCGATGATAATATCTAATCTAAAATCTTCCATTGCAGGATACAAAATCTCTTCAATAGCAGGAGATAACCTATGAATCTCATCAATAAACAAAATCTCCCCTTCACTAAGATTTGTAAGAATCGCTGCTAAATCACCGGCTTTTTCAATCATGGGTGCTGCTGTAACTTTAATTGGTGCGTTCATTTCCCCACTAATAATATGTGCTAATGTCGTTTTACCTAATCCCGGAGGTCCAAAAAGCAAAATATGATCGAGTGTATCATTGCGTTTTTTAGCTGCATTAATAAATACTTGCAAATTCTTTTTGAGTTTCTCTTGACCTATATAATCAGACCAATTATTAGGGCGTAATCTAACTTCCTCATCACCTTCTAATGCTATTTTTTCTATTTCTACAATTCTTTCCAAATCCCTATCCCTTTATCAATAGCTTTCATCATTGCTAGGAAAATCTCCATTTTTCACATCTTGAACATATTTTCTTAGAGATGTTCTCACCATTTTTGCACCCTCCAAATATTGTCGCACAAATTTAGGCTTAAAATCTTCAAAAAACCCAAACGCATCGCTCCACACCAATACCTGCCCATCAACTTCCACACCACTTCCAATACCAATAATGGGTATCTCAATACTTTTTGCAATCTCTCTAGCTACTTCACTTTTAACGCCCTCTAGCACCATACAAAATACTCCTGCCTTTTGCAAAGCCAAAGCATCTTGTAATAATCTCTCATTTTCCTCCTTATCCTTGCCTTTAATTTTATATCCACCCTCACTTCTCACAAATTGCGGTTTTAACCCAATATGCCCCATAACTGCAATGCCATTTTGCACCAAAAGCCTAATAGTATCGCTCACTTCTATTCCGCCTTCTATTTTTACTGCTTGAGCTTTGGTTTCTTTATAAACTCGGATAGCCGATTCTAATGCACAAGCAGGATTACTCACACTCCCAAAAGGCAAATCGCAAACAACAAGACTTTTTTTTGCACCATTGCACACTGCCTTTGTGTGATAAATCATAGAATCCAAACTTGCACTTAGCGTATCACTCTCCCCAAAAAAACTCATATGCAGGCTATCTCCTACCAAAATCATATCCACCTCACCATCAAAAATTTTGGCAAAAAGTGCGTCATAAGCGGTTATCATCGTGATTTTTTCTTTGTTTTTTTTATTTTTGATTTGTGTGATAGTAGTTTGTTTATTTTCTATTTGAATACTCATTTTATCTCGCTTGAATTTTATTTCAAAAGATTTTACTATAATTTTATCAAAAACTTGACAATTTTTGTAAATAAGAATAAAATTATCGCCCTTATCAACAAAATGGGGCTGATATGAATTTCGACGGGAGTTGGATGGCTCTAGTTGCATGCCAACTTGTGCTAAGTTGTAAAACTGGCTCTTAAACATAAACGCAAATAATACAAATTACGCTCCAGCTTACGCTAAAGCTGCGTAAGTTTAATTAGCTTTTTGGAGCTGTTTTTAGTTAGAATTCTAGCTACTTTCTAAAAACATCATTTTTGCTAGATGCTATCTTATTTACCAAAAATAAGATTTAAGTTCCTTTGGTTGCCTTGTTTGTGAATTTTTGGGTGTTTAGCAAACAAGAAAGATTCCAAACCCAAGAAAGCATGTATATCAATTATTGTTGGTCTGATTTTCGGACTGGGGTTTGATCCCCCACAGCTCCACCAAAACTACTTTTTATATCCTTATAATTTTTCAAAAACTTTGCAAAATATGGCATTAACCTACCTTATCTATTTTGGTTATTTCTATTTTTTTCTCTTTAATTTAATTATAATTGCCAAAGACAAAACACAAACCAATTATTCAATACAAAACAAAATCCTACTAAACCCTTAACATACTACAAATCAAGAATTAATCTCACATAAATTTCAAAAAGAGACGCACCCACCAATTCAAAAAACCAACAAAATATATTTATTAAGCTTTAAATAAAATTAAGAATCCGATTTAATCCTCATACTATTCCCCACCACAATCAAAGAGCTAAGAGACATTGCAATTGCTGCAATAAGCGGTATAACATATCCAAGCATCGCCAAAGGGATTGTAATAACATTATAAAGCAAAGAGATTAAAAGATTTTCTTTGATAAACTTAAAAGTCTTCCTTCCTATCTTAAAAGCCTCCAAAATCCCATTAACACTACTATCAAGAATAATAATATCACTAATATTAATAGCCACATCAATGCCATTTCCCATCGCAATAGCAATATTACTTTTACCTAATGCAATAGAATCATTAATCCCATCTCCCGCCATTACCACCACATTTCCCTTTGCTCTTAAATCCTCTATAAAATCAGCCTTTTGGAGTGGATTTTGTTTGGCATAATACTGCTTAATTCCCAGATTTTCAGCGACTTTTTTACAAACATTTGCATTATCTCCGCTCAAAAGTATCACGCCAATCCCCATTGCTTCAATAGCCAAAATGGCTTCCTTAGCACCCTTTTTGATAGAATCCTCTAATTGAAACTCCGCTAATAAACAAGAATTTTTTGCAAAATAAAAAATTGTATTTTCTGCCTCTTGCAATTTCTCCAAAGATTCCACGCCATTTTCTTGTAATAGCTCCAAATTTCCACCTATATAAATATCATCTCCCACTTTTGCCCTAATGCCCCTTGCATTAATTTGTTCAATGACTTGAATCTCTACTTTATTGCCAAAATCACCAAAATGTTTTTTCAAAGCCTGTGTGATAGGGTGCGAACTCTTTTCTAGCATTCCACGAAGAATCTCAAAATCACATTGAGTTGCTGCAAAATTTTTTTCTCCAATTACACGCAATTTACCCTCTGTCAAAGTCCCTGTTTTATCTACAACAAGGATATTTGCCTTTGCAATTGTTTCTAAAAATCGTGCTTCTTTAAAAATAATTTTTCTCTTAAACGCTTCCCCCAAACCCACCAAAGAAGCAATGGGGGTAGCAAGAGCCAAAGCACAAGGACAAGCAATAATAATCACTGAAACCATCACCATTAAACTTTGATTAAAATCCGCCCCTATCCACAAATACCACGCCAAAAAAGTCCCCAAAGCAAAAGTAAGCACCACCGAAGAAAAATAACGCGAAATTTGATTTGCTATTTCTTGGATTCTTGGTCGAGCATTCAAAGAATCCTCAACTAAGCTAATAATTCTAGTCATCATCGATTCTTTAAATTTCTTTGTTATCTGATAACAAAAAGAAAGATTAACCACTATCGAGCCAGAATAAATTGTTTCCCCTTTCTTTTTTGATTGAGGCAGAGATTCCCCATTCAAAGCACTCTCATCACACAAAGCTTCATTAGAGAGCAATTCCCCATCAAGTGCAATTCTATCTCCGGGCTTTACTTCTACAATCTCCCCAACTTCTACTGCCTCTACTGCTTTTTCTTCAATTATATCGCCCTTTTTTACATTTACGCTCAAAGGAATTTGGGAGTTTAAAGTATCCAAACTATCTACTGCACTTTTTTTCCCTCGTATTTCTAAGAATTTACCAATTAAGACAAAAGTAATAATCATCGCCACTGATTCAAAATAAGTCTCTCCCCCCATAAAACTTGCATAGATAGAATAAATATAAGCCAAAGTTGCGCCACTAATGACCAATAAATCCATATTTGGCATTTTATATTTAATAGCCACATAAGCTCCACGCCAAAAAATAGAACCACTAAAAAACAATACCGGCGTTGCAAGCACAAATCCTGCAAAATTCAAAATATTCCGCATTTCTTGTGAAATCCCAGAAAAATATCCTGCATATTGAGCCACAGCAATCCACATAATATTCATCACACAAAAGATTCCAACAACCATTTTAATATAATAATTACGCTTCTGCTTTTTGGCATAAACTTCTTGGATTCTTGAATCATAAATGTGTGCATCATAGCCAATTTGACGAATGGTGTGAATAATTTGGGAAATTTTAATTTTTGCAGGATCAAAAACAATAACAGCTTTGTGATTTGTATAGTTGATATTCACGCTAACAATCCCCTCTTGCAAGGAAAGTATTTTTTCATTTAACCATACACAAGCAATACAATGTATCTTTTCCAAAACCAAAGAAATCTCGCAAGTCTTTCCTCTTTTTTCGACATAATGCTCAAAAAAAGCTGGGGAATCAAAATATGCAAGATTATTGTCAATTTCCTCTTGAATCGGTTCTAAAGTATTAGAACCAAGCTTAGAATAAAAATCTCCTAACCCCTGATCTTGAAGCAATTTATAAACACCCTCACAGCCTTTGCAGCAAAAATATTTTTCTTTGCCTGCAATCTGTGTTTTAATTAACACTTGTTCATCAAATTCCAAATGGCAGTGATCGCAAAGTCTTTTCATCAAATTTAATTGCTAAATTGTTTTAAAAATTTCTTGAAATTCCTTGCAGCTTGTCTAATTCTATTTTCATTTTCTATCAATGCAATTCTCACATAATTATCCCCATGATTACCAAATCCTATACCCGGACTCACAGCGATTTTGGCTTCTTGCAAAAGTCTTTTGGAAAACTCCATACTCCCCAAATGCTTCACACATTCTGGAATCTCCGCCCAAATAAACATACTCGCTCTTGGTTTTTGCATTTTCCACCCAGCAGCCCCAAAACTCTCAATCAATACTTCCATACGCTTTTCATACTTATTAGCTATCTCTTTTACGCACTCTTGATTCCCATTTAATGCGATGGTAGAAGCAATTTGAATGGGCGTATAAATCCCATAATCTAGCCAACTCTTGATTTTTTGCAATGCCCCAATCAATCTTTCATTCCCCACAAAGCAACCTACACGCCAACCCGCCATATTATAACTTTTTGAAAGCGTATAGCCCTCCACTGCGACATCCAAAGCACCTTCTACTTCAAAAATCGAAGGTGCCACATATCCATCAAAACTCAAATCCGCGTAAGCAACATCATTAATAATATAAAATCTTTCTTGTTTTGCTAAAGCTACCAATTTTTCATAAAATTCTTTATACACTACCACAGTGGTTGGATTGTGAGGGAAATTAGTTACAACAAATTTTGGCTTTGGCAAAGTATTGTGCAACGCTTTTTTCAAAGATTCAAAATAAGCCTCTACATCCAATTCAAAATTCTCATTCCATTTTAATCCAAAAGTGGCTACATTTGCCCCCGCTAAAATAAAAGCATAATAGTGAATAGGATAAGCTGGTTCTGCCACTACTGCTGTATCACCGGGATTTGTAATTGCCTGTACCAAATGAACATAACCCTCTTTAGAACCCATAGCCACACACACTTGTGTATCAGGATTCAAATTGACATTGTATTTTCTCTTATAAGTATCTGCAATTGCAAGACGCAATTTATAAATCCCCTTACTTGCAGAATAACCATGATTTTTTGGCTTATGTGCCGCTTCACACAACTTTTCTACAATATGATTTGGTGTAGCTCCATCAGGATTTCCCATGCTAAAATCAATTACATCTTCCCCATTTTGACGCATTTGTAATTTAATTTCATTAATTGCAGCAAAAACATATTTAGGCAATCTTTTTATTCTTTCAAACTCTATCTCCTCAAACACTTCTCACTCCTTAAAAAAATTATTTTAAAAGCACATTTAAACCATTTTTGATGGTGATAGGCAAATAATTATCGCTTACCTTAATAAAACTAGTATTTTCTGGAATCTTGAGATTGATTTCACGCATTGTATCTTGCGATGAAACAATATTAATAATTTTTAAATTTTTATCAAAAAACACAATTTTAGGATACCACGACACTCCGCCAACACTTGCAAAACTAATATTTTTCCCTTCTTGGATTTTATACCAATACTCCCCTTTGAGATTTGCATGATTATTTGTCTCATTGATAGTTAGCAAAATCGCTTTGGGATATTGAAAATCGCCCTGCCAAACTTCATACACCCATTGATTGATATTGCGTTTTTCTATTTTTGAAATATGATATCCATAAGCCAACAATCTCTCTTGTAGCAAAACAGGATCAACTGCGTATTCTGTATTCATAGACAATACAAAATGATATTTCTCATCTTCTAGCATACTTTGCTTAACCAAAAAATAATAATACCCCATTGCCCCCAAAACATCATAAAGAACACTGGTAAAAGTAGCTGGATTCTCTTTAATCTCAAAAGCAATTTCAAGCTCCATAGGTTTCCCAAAAGTCAATTTCAAAAGCCCATTTTCTTTTAAAATTTTGGAAATTTTATATAAATCTGGCTCTCCTACGCCATTTAAAAATTCTTCTTGATTTTCAAACAACTTTTGTATAAATTTTTGATTAACCTTATAATCTTGCACTCCAAGCAAAGAAACTATACTATAATCCAAACTATTTTCTTTGGCAATTGCATAAGAACCCAAACAAATGAAAAATAAAATAAAAATTATTTTATTTACCACCCCAAACCTCCATTGTATCGGTTATATTGCTCTATGCTAATGCTGCTAAAATTTCCATCTTCATCTACAAAAAAACGCATTCTCCCAGCAAGATTATATTTCTCTGTATTGTCATTGTTTTGAATCTCTAGCATTCCATGCCCAGTAATAATAGTCTGTGGTCTTTTCAAATCCACTTTTAAAGGCTCATTAATAAGAAAAGAGGTTTTTTCTTTTGTATCCAAATAAATAATGCCTACCCACATTTGAGAAAAGGGAACTATCTTAACTTCTTTTTGAATCTTTATTTCCTCTTGAATGGCTTGAGGGGCAGGCAATTCATTAATCGGTGTTGATGCTGAAGAATCTAAATTTACATTCGGTTCTAATATTTCTTGTGTTGCGTTATTTTCTTGCATTTCTAATGTTGCATTTGTTTCGATGGATTTTGCTTCTTCTTTGATTATCCCTTCCTCTTGTAAATTTTCTAGTGCAGATTCAGGCTTAGGGGTTGATATTGTCTCTTTTTCTGTAATGGTATCTTGTAAATTATGAAAATTAAAATACAAATAAATCCCTAATGCCACCAACACAATCACAATAGCAACGACGATGATGCTCTTTTTATTGTCATTTTCTTGCATTGTTTCGTGAGAAATTTTAAAATTAATATTAGCCTCCATTTTTTCGCTATTACTCTTATGTTCTTCCCAAAACTTTTCATACTCTTGGCACCATTGATGCAAATCCAAATGGTATTCGCGTTCTAAAATCTGAATTAATCCAATAGTTGTGGCTTTGTCCTCAAGATTACCATATGCCATTTCTAAAATAGCCTCAATTTTATTTAAAGCCATATGAGTTTTTTTTGAAATTTCTTTTGCTCCAATTACTTTTAATTTTTCAATTTCTTCCATTTATTATCCTATCTATCAAAATTGCACCAGCTACCCCAACATTTAATGAATCAAATTCTCTCTTCATCGGGATTGTAAGGTTATAATCCATCTTTGCCAAAATTTTATTAGACAATCCATGCCCTTCACTGCCCAAAAACAATGCTTTTTTGCCACTTAAGGCATTCTGCAAATCTTTGCCTTGCATACTTGTGCCAAACAAAGTAAAATCTGATTGTTTTAATTCATTTATCACATCTAATGGATTATGAACAACACAAAATGGCATTCCAAGCATTGCACCAGAACTAGCCCTCAAAACCCCCTCTTGCTTAAAATCTTTTATTCCACACACCACAATACCATCCACTCCAAGTGCATAAGCACTTCTAAAAATAGAACCCAGATTCCCTACATCACTGATTCCACATAAAACCAAAACAAAATCCATCTCTTTTATTTTGGAAAACTCTAAAACATCCAAAGGTTTAATTTCTAATAAATACCCTTGATGATTTCCGCCTCTTGCCATTGCTTGTGCCTTTTTTGCATCAAGCTTAATAATCTGTTTTTTTGTTTTTTTTAATAAGCCAAAAAAGCTCTTATCCACCTCTTTGGCGAGATAAATATTTTCAATAAGATACTGATATTTTAGCAAAATCAACTCTACAATGTGTTTCCCATAAACAACCACTATTTTATCCTATTTTTATTATTTTTTTACTTACAGAGTGCATTATAGTATTCACTTGCTGGTTTATTGTTTATTTTTGACAAAATTTTTGCTTTAATTTTTGGAGGAATATCCAAAGAATACACCATTTCTTGTGTCAAAACATTTTCATGAGTGTTTTTTTTTGCTACCCTCTATAACCATAACCCATTCGCCTCTAATAACGCCTTTCTTTAAATCCAACAAAATTTCTCTAATCTTTCCTTTGAAAGTCTGCTGGTATTTTTTAGTCAATTCTTTGGCTAAAAAAATCTCCCTTTGATTATCAATATTCTCTATTATTTCCAAAGTTTCTAATAAACGATGCGGAGATTCATAGTAAATTATCGGGTAAGGATTTTTTAAATGCTCCATTAGCGTTTCTAATTTTTCTTTTTTCTTATGCGGGGGAAATCCTAAAAATAAAAATTCCTTTTCTACAATCCCACTAAATGCCACTGACAAAGTCAATGCACTAATTCCACCCAAAACTTCGTATTCTAAATTATTTTCTTGCAAAAACCGCACCAAAGATACACCCGGATCACTAATACAAGGCATACCTGCATCACTCAAAAATCCAATATTTTTAGAAAAAAACTCTAAAGATACATTAGATAAAAACTCTTTTTCATTATGGGTGTGAAAAGAAAGATATTGATATTCTTTGGCTTTTAATAGATTGCGTTCCACTAGAAGTGAGATTAGTTTTTTGGTAACTCTTGTGTCTTCACACAAAAGCACCTCACATTTCTCTAAAACTTCTAATGTATGTAATGTAATATCCTGAAGATTTCCTATTGGAGTAGGAAGAAAGGTAACCATAAAGGTTTTTATTTTAGATTATATCTTTGCTTAAACTTCTCTACTCTACCTGCTGTATCAACAACTTTATCCGAACCTGTATAAAAAGGATGGCAAAATGAAGAAATATCAATCCTCAACTCTGGTTTTACACTCATAACTTCAATTTCTTTTCCGCTTGTAACACAAGTTACTTTGCAAGGCACATATTCTGGATGAATTCCCTTTTTCATAATAAACCTTTTCCATTTAAAAATAAAACAATTTAAAATCATACCATATTTTATTTAAAATTATTCTTTTTATTTTTTATTCTTACTTTTCTTGCTAAAATTCATCTAAAAAATCAATCAATATAAATTTGGAGGATAAAATGCCCATCACACCCCGCACATTAAGTGGTTTTAAAGATAGACTTCCCAAAGAAGCTTATGCTAAATCCCAAATGCTAAAAAGCATTATTAATTCTTTTGAAAAGTTTGGTTTCTCCCCTATTGAAACTCCTCATTTGGAATATGCAGAGATTCTCAAAAAACAAGGAAGCGATGAGATTCAAAAAGAAATGTATCATTTTTTTGACCATGGGAATCGCGAAGTGGCTTTAAGGTTTGATTTAACGCTCCCTCTTGCAAGATTTATCTCTCAATACAAAAATGATCTTGGGCTTCCCTTTAAGCGTTATTGTATTGGCAATGTATTTCGCGGAGAAAGAGCACAAAAAGGACGATATAGAGAATTTACACAATGCGACTTTGATTTTATTGGCACAGAAAGCCTAGGAAGCGATATAGAAATCTTGCAAGTGATTTACCAAACTCTAAGTGATTTAGGGCTTAAAAATTTCACAATCCACATCAATAACCGCAAAATATTCAATGGGCTTTGTCAATCTCTTAATGCTGAAAGTTACACAGCAGAAATCCTAAGAATCATCGACAAAATTGACAAAATCGGCAAAGATTCTGTAACCAAAGAATTGCAAGACAAAACCCCCCTCCAAAAAGAACAAATCCAAGTATTGCTTGATTTTATTTCCTTAAAACAAAAAGAAGATTCCCTGCAATTTCTCTCTAGTTTAAACCACTACAAAAACATTAATCCTACGCTCAAAGAGGGCTTAGAAGAGCTAGAATCGCTTTGTGAGATTTTATCTAAGCTTATCCCACAAAACTTCTACACTATCAATCTTTCTATCGCAAGAGGATTAGGATATTATACAGGAATCATTTATGAGACTATCTTAAATGATTTGCCAAATCTTGGTTCTGTTTGCTCCGGGGGTAGATATGATAATCTCACACAAAATTTCTCTAATGATAAAATGAGTGGTGTGGGCGCTAGTATAGGACTTGATAGGCTTTTAGCAGGTTTGGAGGAATTAAACTTAATCACTCAAAACACTCCTGCAGAGGCTATTTTAATTCCTTTAAACAATCTACAATATGCCTATACTTTCGCACAAAGTCTAAGGAAACTAGGAATGAAAATTGAAGTTTATCCAGAAATCACCAAACCACAAAAAGCCTTTAAATACGCCAATAACAAAGGCTACAAATGGGTTATCATCACCGGAGAGAATGAAGAATCCACCAACACCGCTTCCCTAAAAGATATGCAAAGCGGAGAACAAAAAGATCAATTAAGCCTACAAACCCTCTCACAAATCATTTTAGATTCTTAAAATTAAGAATCTAAATCCCCTAAGCACCACAAAAATACAAAACAAACACTACAAACAATCCTATGGCATTCGCCATTTGGATTTAGCCCTATCTACAAACCTTACCAAACAATTAAACTTCCACTCACCCGATAATTTTACCAAATTTCCCATCAATCCATTCAAACAACACTCTCTAAATACTCTGTATTTTAGGTTTTGTTTGAATCTCTAATGGAGAAAATTCTCCCCTAAGATAAGATTCTAGCCCCACTCTACCTATCATTGCAGCATTATCCGAGCAATACTCCAAAGGCGCCAAAAGCAAAGATATACCAAACTCATCACACATTTTTTGGATTTTTTCCCTCAAAGATAAATTTGCACTTGCCCCACCAATAATCCCAAAATGCTTCCAACCTCTAGAATCTCTTGCATTTTGTTCAAAAAATATCTTGCATTTTTGGCACAAATGCTGGATAGCAGTCTTTTGGAAACTCGCACAAATATCTGCTACAAACTTTTCATCTTGCTTATTCCCTTTTTCTATCTCCAATCTCACTGCGTTTTTAAGCCCCGAAAAACTAAAGGCAAATTGCTTCTTGCTCTTTAGGGGCAAAGAAAAACCAAAAGATTCTGCATTACCCCTTTTTGCACGAGATTCCACGATAGGACCGCCCGGATAGCCTAATCCAAGCATTTTAGAAACTTTATCAAAGCTCTCTCCAAAACTATCATCAATACTTTGTGCGACGATTCTAATCTCATCAAATGCCTTTGCTTCAAGCAACATCGTATGCCCTCCAGAAACCAACAAAGCCCCCAAAGGAAAGATTGAATCTTTTTCCAAAAAAAGTGAATACAAATGCCCTTTTAAATGATTAACCCCAATCAAAGGCAAATCCAAAGAAAAACACAATGTCTTTGCCATCATCAACCCTTCAAGCAAAGTTACATTCAACCCCGGTTCTATTGTAACTGCAACCGCTTTTAATTCATGAAAATATGGCTTGACTTTTTCTAAAATTTGAGGAAGAATCTTCGCATGCAAGCGACTTGCAATCTCAGGGACTACTCCACCATAACTAGAATGTTCTTTTTCTTGTGAAATTTTTTGATGAAATAAGATTTTTTTATTTTTTATTTGTGTGATAGCAATAGAGCTATCATCACAACTACTCTCGATACTTAAAAGCAATTTTACGCTTCTTGTTCCAAAACATTTACGCCAAGTTCGGAGAGTTTTTTATCAATTTTCTCCAAAGCTTTCTGCAAAGTTTCTTCGCTAATATCAGGCAATTCTCCACCCCACGCTTTTTGTGCTTGTTCATATCCACGAATGATTCCTTCTCTACCTGCTTGAAGTTTTTCTACATCATCGCCTGCACCAGCTAGCACAAAATCTGCAATCCTTGATGAAGTTTGCGCCACACCAAAAAATCCATCTTCACTAATTAAATCTTTAGCTTCTTGTGTCGTTAAATCTTGCAGAGCTTTTCCATCATACCCAATAGAAGCCAAATCCAAACCACTCAAAATATTATTAAGCTTTGCAGAATCTTCCAATGCACTACTTCCCATCAAGCCAACAGAGCTTTGTGCTCCAAAATTGTTCTCCGAAGAAGTGCTAACACTCATTTGAAATTGCACAATATAACTCGTCATCACAGATTTTGCATCGATTTTTGAAGCAGCCTCTTGAATGTTTTTCTCTCTATCTTCTGCACTGGTAGTTTCTTTGGATAAAGGATTAGAAGCCATTGCAGATTGTAAATCTTGTGTATAATCCATACTACTTTTAACAGATTGAATTGACATATTGCCCTCCTTGACAAAATTTTTATATAATAATATCGACATTTTTTTAAAAAAGAGTAGCAAAATGAAAAAATTTTATGCCGAATGGGAAAAACAAGATGGAATTATGCTTGCTTTTCCCCATAAAGATTCTGATTGGAACGAATATTTAGAAGAAGCAAGAGAGGTTTATTGTCAAATCATCTATGAGATTTCAAAAATCGAAACTTGTATTCTTTTGTGCCAAAACAAAATAGAAACCAAAACATTCTTAAAACAACAAGCCAAAACTCACAAATGGGATTTAAATCTAAAAAATCTCTATTTGATAGAAATGCCCACAAATGATACATGGGCTAGAGACTTTGGCGGTATCACTATTTGCAAAAATAACAAAAACATTGTTTTAGATTATGGCTTTAATGGTTGGGGTTTAAAATTTGCTTCCAATTTTGATAATAATATCACAAACAATCTCTATAAACTCGGAATTTTAAAAAATATCCAAACAAAAAAACTAATTTTAGAAGGTGGGAGTATCGAATCAAATGGCGAAGGGATTATTCTAACCAACACCCAATGCCTCTTAGAATCCAATCGCAACCCTGCTTACACACAAAAAAAGATAGAAAAAATCCTCAAAAAAGATTTTGGAGCAAAAAAGATTCTATGGCTAAATAACGGCTATCTTGCCGGAGATGATACTGATAGCCACATCGACACTCTAGCACGATTTATTAATACCAACGCCATTGCTTACCTCAAATGCGAGGACAAAAACGATGAACACTACCCCGCCCTAGCCAAAATGGAAAAAGAGCTAAAAAAGCTAAAAAACCTTGAAGGTAAGCCCTTCAAGCTCATCGCTCTGCCCTTTTGTGAAGCCAAATACTATCACAATGAGCGACTCCCAGCAACTTATGCTAATTTTTTATTTATTAATGGTGCGGTTTTGCTGCCTATTTATAACGACAACAATGACAAAAAAGCCATAGAGATTCTACAAAAAGCACTTCCAAAGCATAAAATTATCCCCATTGATTGTTCCATTCTAATAAGACAACATGGGAGTTTGCACTGCATCTCTATGCAATTCCCTAAAAATACGCTAAATTATAAAGCACTAGAAAAGCTACGATAGTTTTTCTAGTTTTTCATATTAGATTCAGCTATTTTAGATAGAATTGCATTTCTAAATAAGCGGAAATGGCGAAACTGGCAGACGCACCAGACTTAGGATCTGGCGCCGCAAGGCATGGAGGTTCAAGTCCTCTTTTCCGCACCATTTGATTTATCTCTCACAATTACATTTTCCTTCAAAACTTTATTTATAAATCAAGAAAAATATCATAAAATAAACCACACAAAAATATTAAGGGAATCAATGCAACCAAAAACCTATCAAACAAGAATCTATTATGAAGATACTGATTGTGGCGGTATTGTTTATCATGCAAACTACCTTAAATACTGCGAAAGGGCAAGAAGTGAATGGTTTTTTGCTCAAGGGATTCTACCCCAGCAAAATAACATAGGATTTGTAGTCAAAAATATGAATCTTGACTTTCTCTCCCCTGCCAAGCTTGGAGATTTGCTCACAATTCACACAGAAATTTTAGAGCAAAAAAACGCCTCTATCACATTAAAACAAACAATTTTAAGGGAATCTCTATCTAAGCAAACACAAACAAAAAAACCTATCTTTGTAGCCATCATCACGCTTGCATGCTTTGAATCTACCGCCCAAAAAATCACAAAAATTCCACAATGGGCAAAAGATATTTTCAACACCCCACACCAAAACCAAATAAATTAGGAGTTAATCTATGGACAATGAAAAGAAAAATGAAATTCAATACCCTTGCACTTGGCATTACAGAATCATCGGCAATAGCAAAGAAGAGCTAATAGAAGCGGCTTTTGAACTGCTAGAAAAAGAATTTATCCACACATTAGGCAAAGAAAGCAGTGGCGGTAAGTACCACAGCATCAACCTTGAAATCTTAGTAGAAACCAAAGAAGAAAGAGATCAAATCTTTGCAACCCTACACAAAGATTCTCGTATTAAATTCGTTCTTTAAGAATCAAAAATTTATAATTTCTTAATCAACCCTAACTCGACTTTATTTTTATTGAGAGAAAGGACTTCTACCTCCACCATTTCACCTACACTCAAGACATCTGAAGCTTTCTCATCTCGGCTGTTAGTGATTTTTGAAATGTGCAACAATCCATCATAGCCCTCTGGCAACTCTACAAATGCCCCAAATTCTACAACCTTTTTTACTTTGCCTTGATAAATATCCCCTACTTTATAAATATCTTGTAGATTTTTGGTAATTTTCAAAATATGCTCTTTAGCGGCTTCTACCTTTTCTTTATTGCTTCCGCTTACCTTAACCTCGCCATTTTCGCGATTCAAATCTATTGCAACACCAAATTTTTCTATAATTTCTTTGATAGTTTTTCCAGCCTGTCCAATGACTTCAATAATCTTACTAGGTTCAATAGAAAAAATTTGTGAGCTTGGCAATACCGATTCATTGAGTATGATTTTCTCTCTTGCTTCTTCCATTAAATTCAAAATGTGATTTCGTGCTTCTTTTGCTTGATTGAGTGCATCTTTTAAAATTTGCATATTAAGCCCACCCAACTTAATATCCATCTGCATTGCTGTAATCCCATGCCTAGAACCAGCCACTTTAAAATCCATATCTCCATCATGGTCTTCTAAACCCATAATATCTGTCAATACCGCATACTTATCATTCTCACACACAAGTCCCATTGCCACTCCAGCAACCAAACTAGTGCATTCAATCCCTGCTGCAACAAGAGCCAAAGAGCCTCCACAAACCGTTGCCATAGAAGAAGAGCCATTGGATTCCAAAATTTCAGAAACAAGGCGAATCGTTCTCATATCTCCATTGATAACACTTGCTTCTAACGCTCTTTTGGCAAGATTCCCATGCCCTAACTCTCTTCTTCCGGGCGCTGAAATACTACTTGCTTCCCCTACACTAAAAGGCGGAAAATTATAATGCACCATAAAGCGTTCTTTAGAAGATGCTTTGTCGGTTAATAATTCATAACTTTGAGCATCCATATCTCCCCCCAAAGTCGCAACCACCAACGCTTGAGTTTGCCCTCTTGTAAAAAGCACACTAGAATGAGCATTTGGCAAAAAATTAGTATCAATGCTAATTGGACGCACCTCTTTTAGCCCTCTACCATCTGCTCTTGTGGATTCTTCTAAAACCATCGCTCGAATAATCTCTCGCTTGATTTTCAAAATCGTCTCTAATGTCCTTTTTGAAAGATCTTGAGTATCTTGCGGATATTTTTCTTCCCATTCTTTTTGAATTTTTCTAGCAAAAGCCATCAAAAGGCTATGTCTCTCTGTTTTTGAAAGACTTTGGATAATACCTTTTAACTCCCCTAAATGCTCACTTTGAATATACTCCAAAATCTTTTGACAAACATAAGTTTTTCTTGTTTGTTCTAAATTCAATAAAGGCTTAATATAATCCTTAAAATGCTCTACAAACAACTTACTTTTTTGGGAAATTGCATTTTTTGCTATCTCCAAAGCCTCTATCATTTCTTCTTCTTGCAATTCATTTGCACTAAAAATAGCCTGCCCTTCTTGTGTTTTTATACCCCCAAAGGTGCGCATTTCAATCATCAACAAATCTTCATTCACACCGCTCACAAATAAATCTAATGAACTTTCTTCTAATTGCTTTAAACTCGGATTAATTACAAAATTATCTCCTATTTTGCCAATCCTAACAGCACTCACAGGAGAATAAAGTGGAATCTCACTCACATAAAGTGCAGCACTTGCCGCATTTAATGCCAAAAGTTGCAAATCCGCATCTTGGTCTGCACTTAAAACCAAAATGGTAATTTGAGTAGGATAGCAATACCCTTTGGGAAAAAGTGGTCGCAAACTCCTATCTACAATTCTAGCACTTAATGTTTCAAAATCTCCCGGTTTTGCTTCTCTTTTGATATATCCTCCAGGAAACTTCCCTGCTGCATAAGCTTTTTCAATATACTGCACCGTTAAAGGCAAAAAATCTTCTTCCACTACTTCTTGTGTATCAATAGCAACAGTGGCTAATACGACATTATTCCCACTTTGAAGATATACACTTCCGCTACATTGTTTGGCAAATTTATCAAAAATATACTTCTCTTCTTTTTCCAAAAAAGACAAAATAGCTTGTCCCATTCTTACTCCTTCATTTATGATTGCATATTAGCAAAAATTTCCTCAATCTTAGCCGATTCTACTGCTGGATAATCTTTGTAATAATACCCAATATCTACAAAATTTTTAGATTTATAAAGACAGAAAATTCCATCTGTGACTTCCTCCATCACTTTTGCAACCTCATAGGGTGCAACAGGTGTCGCAAAGTGAATGGTTTTTGCTTGCAAAGTGGTTACTGACTTAATTGCAGCAAGTGCAGTCAATCCGCTATCAATCCCATCATCTACAAGCAACACCCTCTTATTTTTCAAAGAAATAAGTGGATTTCCTTTGCGGTATTGATAAATCAAAGGGAGCATTTTATCTTCATATTGCCGTTGAACTTCTCCATAAATATAATCCAAACTAATCTCAAAAGAACGCACTAATTCATCGCTAATTACAACATCATGGGTTTCAGTTGCCATTGCAATTTCGCATTCTGGATTATTAGGTGCTAAAATCGGGGAGGTGAAAAGAAACCCTAAAGGAGCTTTAATAGCTTGTGCAAGAGAATTTGCTAGCAAAATACCCTCAAAAGAAATTCCAACCACTACACAATCTTGCTTTTCAAAAAAGCTAAGTGGCATATTATTAAGAAGTTTCTGTAAAGCATCATTGCGATTTTCAAATAATGCCTTACGCATCAAAGAATGAGTATTATTTCCTGCTCCCAACATTCCCTCTCCTAACTTCCCATTTTCAAATCACTACTTAAAAGCGGTATAAATTGAATCGTAAAAAGAATATATTTATCATCTCTTGCTTCTGCACCTCTTGAAGTCAGCATCGGATAAATTTCGCTAACATATTTTACCCCAAATGAAAAACAACGAATCTGCATATCTACGCCTACTTGCCAAGTTTTAAAATATTTCTCTCTATAATCATAACCTGCGTTTGCAAAAACATCAAAATTTTCAAATTCTTTTCTAAAACCCACATTAATATAATTTGCCTCACCAAATCTACCATTAATCCAATCTTCTTTGGCAAAGATCTCTCGCACAAAATGTCCAAAACTAGCTTTAATATAATCGCTTTCATAATTCACTTGATGAGTAGCTTCTGAGATTCTAGCCTCTTTGTGTGAATAAAAAATATCGCTTACAAAACTCCACTGATTATTATAAAAATATTGTATCTCGTTTTCTAATTCCCCAAGTTTATTGTCATTATCCTCAAAATAAAAATATTGCTCCATTTTATGAGAAAGTATCAAAGAATTATCCAAAGTATAAAAATATTGCGTTCCACCAAGCTTAAGCTCTTGCCTATCTCCAGGAAGTGTAAAAAAGGAAGTAAAATCTCCTTCTTTATGCTCAAATCCGGGCAAAGTATATTCTGCTTCCAAACTGATAGTATGCCCAAAACTATCATATTTTTTTACCAAATCTGTATTAGCTTTGAAACGATAATATTGACTAAAATATCTCCCATTATTCAAATTCAAATCTTGCTGTTTATTTGAATAATCCACGCTTGTCCCATAAAAAATAGGCGAAAGTGAGACATTCAAAAAATCATTCAACAAACTTTGTGTATAAATAATAGGCAATTCCGCTTCTTGTTGAATCGCGCGATACCCAACAGGACGAGTAAAATTACTTGCCTTATAATCAAAAGAATAATAAAGATTATCCAACAAAATATTATCAATTTGACGATGATACTGAATCTCTGGCAAAGTTTGCAAGGTATTAGCATTGCTTGTTTGCTCCAAATCCGAATAATACCTCGCTGAAAAGCCCAAATAATCCTCACTGCTCTTTAGATAATAATTCAAGCGTGAAGTTAGTAAATTCCCCTGCAAATCTGCAATATTTTGTGCATCTTCTTCTTGCAATCTAAAATAATCAATATCAGAAATTTGGGAAATATCTACATACAATCCATCTTCATAAAAATAATTTTCAGGTTTAGAAAATAAATTTTCTCGCTCATATTTAAGTTGGATTCCATAATGATCGCGATTCTCTAAATCATAAGTTTGCTGGTAAGAACGACTATTGCCAAAATAACCCAAATTTACCCACAAGATTTTATCTTGATCATCAATCATTCTAAATTCATTATAAAATCCTCCCCCTCTTTTTGTCCTAATTTGTGGCATAAATGTCATATCCCAATTATCATCAGGTGCGATAAAAATAGGCTGCGAATAAAAAAATCCATCATCGCTAGAATTACCAACAAGAGGATAAAGCAATCCTGTTTTTCTTTTGTATCCCAATGAAAAAGACAAATAAGGAAAATAAAGCACTGGAACATCATAAATACAAAGACGAGGGTGCCACACTGTTAGCCATTCATCATTAGCATCATATTCTCCCTCTTTTGCCTTAATCGTCCAAATAGGATTATTCACACTGCAAGTAGAAATATTTGTTTCTTTGGTTTGATAAATATTATTATTAAACTCTGCACTCTTAGAATCTACCCACAATCCACTTTCAGAATCTTGCAAATAAAAAGGCTCCAAAAAAGAATAATCCTCTTGAAGTCTAATCTTCACTTCTTGAGATTTCAAATAAAGCGAATTTCCCTTATACGCATTAACATTTCCGCTAAGAAGAATCTCTTGCTTTTGTGTATCATAAATGGCTTTATTAGCTGTTACAAAATAATCAAGATTAATAATTGTAACATGCCCTTTTCCGATGATTTGCGTTTTATTGTATTCCATATCATCAGCTAAAAACTCAAAAATAGATTCTTGTTGCTGGTTAAACTGCTTGATTGCAGCCCTTGCTTCCATATTACTCGGGCTCAAAGCCAAAGCTGCAACTACACTCACCAAACATAAGCTTTTTTTAATCATTTGGCTACTTTACTTCAAATTTACCACAATAGTTTTAGCAACTTTATCGTGCAATGCTTGATAAATCCTATTTTCAAAAACAAACAAAAATGGAAGATACATCAACATCTCACTCAAAATTCTAAAACACGAACGCACAAAAGATTGCCCCATTTTAGGATTATCTAGCAATCCCACTTCAATGACGCGAATCTTTACAACAATTTTACCAATAGTCGCTCCATAAAAACACACAAATAACCATTGATATACAATTTTGATGATATACAAGGCAATCCAAGAGCTAGAAACAATGCCCAAAATCGCTTCTTTATCGTGTGAATTTTGGACGATACTATCCCAATTTATCCCTATTAGCACCATAGAAATTAGCAAATCATCAATAATAAACGCTACCAACCGCTTCCAAAGAGGTGCAAGCTCAATCTCCTCTCGCGCTAATGTTTCTTCTATTTTTTCAATATCCATTATTTTTCCAAAGCTTGATATGCAATATCCTTGCGATACTGCATTCCTTCAAATTGAACACAATCCACCATCAAATAAGCATTCTGTGCCGCTTCTTTTACATTATTGCCCTTACCCACACACACCAAAACTCTTCCTCCACTTGCCAATAAATCTTCCCCTTCTTTACTCACTCCAGCATAAGAAATCAAAGAATCTTGAGAATCTTTTGTAAGAATTTTGATTTTTTCTTTTTTGGAATTTTTATATGGATAATCTTTTGAAGCAACCACTACACCAACACAAACTTGTTCTTCAATTTCGTAATTTACGCCTTTTAAATCTCCCCTAGCACAACCCAAAAAACAATCTAATAATCCATTTTTAAAAAGAGGCATAAGCACCTCACATTCAGGATCCCCAAAACGCACATTAAATTCCAACAAATAAGGTTTATTTTTGACAACCATTATTCCACAAAACAATGTCCCGCTAAAAGGATTCCCATCTTTTTCCATTCCCTCCAAAGTGGGGATAATAATAGTTTTTTTCACCTCATCAATCAAATTAGAATCTGCCAACAAAGAAGGTGCATAAGCCCCCATTCCACCGGTATTTGGTCCCTTATCTCCATCCAGTAATCTTTTATGATCTTGTGCAGGGGGCAAAACGATAAAATCCGCTCCATCACACATTGCAAAAATAGAAAGCTCAAAGCCATCTAAAAATTCCTCTATGACTACCTTTTTACCCGAATCACCAAAACTTTTTCCATCTAACATTTCTTTTGTTACACTTTTGGCTTCTTCATAACTTTGTGCGATAATCACGCCCTTGCCCGCACACAACCCATCTGCCTTAACAACAATAGGAAGATTCAAGGTATCAATAAAATCACAAGCTTCTTTATAATCTTGTGTTTGGATAAATTGTGCTGTTGGGATTCCATAGCGTTTAGCAAATTCTTTCATATAAGCCTTAGAACCTTCTAATTGTGCCGCTTTTTGACTTGGACCAAAAACCAAAATACCATTTTCTCTTAACATATCTGCTAAACCATCTACCAAAGGTGCTTCAGGGCCAATTATCACCAACCCAATTTTCTGCGTGATTGCAAACTCTACAAATTCTTGATAATTCTTAAAATCAATATTTTTCCCAAGTCTGCTTGTTGCCCCATTTCCGGGATAAAAATAAATTCCATCTACCCTACATTCTTTTTGCAAAGCAAGCCCAATAGAATATTCTCTCCCGCCACTTCCAACAATCACTATCTCCATACTTTACCTTTATTTTGATATTTAAAATCTCTACTCCATAGAAATTTTAAAAACCAAAAAACCCAAGTGGGCGTCTATCATTGTGTAAGCCCTAAAAGCTAAAGATTCTAGCCACAAGTCTTTTATTAGGCGGCAGATTCTCGTCTCAACTTAAGAGACTAATAGCGAAAACACCATCACACAAAAAGAAACTATGCAACCAGCAATATTTTATATGTTGGACTACCAAAAAATAAAAACTCGCTCCACTCAGGCAACTAAAATTATAAAATATCCTAGCTAAAAATAGCTTTTAATTTAAAGAATTAACAATAAAATTAATATTTTTTTGGCAAAATACGCCTAATGATAAATATTTTAAAAATAATTAGGAGTAAATTTATGATAAAAAAAATGCTCATTTCCACAATTTTAAGCCTTAGTATTTTGAATGCTAATGAATGTGTCTGTTTTGAATTAAAGGGAGAATTTGGAGAGGAAATCAAAGCAATTTTGAAAAAATATTCCAAAAATCTAGGTTCTAAAGATATTCAAGTTGTTAGAGAAGATGCGGATTTAACAATTCAAGAAAGAAGTTTTTTAGAAAGCCTCATAGGCACAGGCGAGGTAGCCCCTTCTGCTAAACAAGCCAATTTAGAAAATGGTAAAAAACTCTATGATAGAGATTGTGCAAGCTGTCATGGAGAGAAAGGCGAAATCTCTGTGGCAAAAAAATCACCCATCAACACTTGGAGTGCGCAAAACATTGCTGATGAAATCAAAAGCTATCAAGATCAAAGTTTCCAAGGGCAATCTCGCTTTGTTAAAAACCAAATTGCCACTCGCTACACCAAAAAAGATATGGAAGATGTCGGAGCTTATGTTGAGAGCTTGAAGTAGATTAAATTTCACTTGAAGATTTCAAAAGAATCTTCAAGCTTATTTAAACAATTACACTTTCTTTGCCATCTTTAAAAATATAAAAATGTTTTGGTGCTTCTTGCAATAAAATAAATGGCTCTTCTTGCAATCGTTTGATCACATATTCCAAAAATGGTTTTGCACAAAAATAATAAACCTTACTGCCCCCAAAAACCTGCTTTTTTATAATCCCATTAGCAATCATCTCCTCTTGAATGCGAAAAAAATTAACTTTCAAACTTTCAGCTAATGGAAGACAAAAATGATAAAAATCCCCTCTAATCTCCCCAAAATCACCAATAACCTTGCCAAAAAATGGCTTAAAATATCGATACTTCACCCCATACATAGCCTCGACAAAAACCATAAAAGTGCAAACCCTAATATCAATCCCCAAAAACACCATCAACGCATTTTTATCCCACAATCTACCATAAACACTTTCTTTGCAAAAAGGATTATGCTCTATTTGATTTGGCTTTAGAATCTCGCTAATTTCCGTTCCTATTCCACAAAAACCAAACATAGGATGAGTGCTTCTTATAGTGCTATGATTCCTAAATACTTCGCTTAAAACCCCAACTTCACTTTTTAAAATTCTCAAATCAGCAATTTTTGTCTTTGGAAAACTATAATTAAAACAAGGCATTATTAAATTATCAAAATAATTCATCATAACTTCAAGCCATATTTTGGGTATATCCAAAAAGTTTTCTCCTGCTAATCTACCTAGATTTTGCAAAGCACTATGAATCAAGATAATATTATTTTGAGAGGATAATATTTGGCTAATTTCTTCAATTTCAATCTTAGTATAAGCTTTCACAAAAATTCTCCATAATGTGCAACCATTTCTTGATAAATGCCATTTGCCTTTTCTTTGAATCTTTGATTATTCCAAGCCTTACGACTTAGTAAATTCCATTCTAGCTTTCTTAGAAATTCCACCCTTTCTTTTTCATTCAAAGAATCAATACATTGATTTTGCAGCGATTCTTGCAAATGCTTTGCCACAATCTCCATAAGCCTAAAAATAAATACAAACAAAGGATAGCACAAAATCTCTTTTAAGCTTTCATTTAGCTGTGCTTTTAACTCCTCTTGATATTCTCGCACCAAAGTGCATTGATGATTCTTAATAGAGCTAAAAAACAAATCCATTAAACTTGCAGGATAGAAATCCAAAATATCTCCTTGAATATTTACGATAGGAAAATAAGGATAGATTCTACAAATCAAAGGTCTTAAGCAATGCGGATTACACAATCCTCTACACTCACAAGAAAGATAATACAATACAAGCTTTTTATCTCCAAAGCTAAATTCCTCTCTTTTGGCTTCTTTAGAAATATTGTGTATTCCGCCTTGTTTCTTATAATACTCATACTCACCCTCAAGCATAGGAAGCACGACTGCATTTTGATTGAGCAGTTTAAAGCCACTTCCAAAAAAATTCTTGCAACAATACCCATCACAAGTCAAATAACAATCCTTAAAAGAAATAAAATCTTTTTTGTAAATACTCTCCCAATTAATCTCCATTAGATTTTCCTTTAATCTGCTCAATAATCCCACAAAATCCATCAATAGTGCTAAATTCTTGTGGATCATATTCACTCAAATCCAAATCCACTCCAAGTCTATCCTCCAAAAATCCAAGCAATTCCAAAAAACCAATTGAATCAATCCCATCATTGCCAAACAGATTCCCATCCTTGCATTCTTTATTGCAATCCTTTAAAAACTCCAATACTATTTGTTTTGTTTCCATATTTTATTCCTTTCTTAATAATCCATTTTCTACAAATTTTCTAATCCACTCTTTCATATCCAACAAACAAAAACCGCATTTATCCGCAATCTCTATTAAATCCAACTTCCCATCACAATACATAAGCAAATTCCTCATATCTTTCACAACACCAAAAGTTTCCTTAGTCGAGAGTTGCGGATAAAGCCCTCTTTTGCCAAGCTGCGGTTCGCACAAAATGGTATTTTTATATACACCATTAATCTCCAAAACCTCTAAAATCTCACGCACCATCACAAAGCCACCTTGCAAACCTTTGGGACTAATAAAAGACAAATCATCTAAAGAAGTGTGGTATTGTGAATATTCCCCAAACTTACTCCGCATTAAAGTGCAAAAGGGCAAATCCACACCCGGCGCACAATACTGCCTCTCATCACTTCCCCTTCGCAAATAAGAATAGGTTTTATATCCCCTATACCTTGAATTTAAAATATGCTTAGCAGCCCTATCTGCGAGGTTATTTCCAGCCCTTGATTCAAGATAAGAATACGCCCCCTCATCTCCAATACAAGTAAGCACAAACCCAGCTACACATTTCTCCCTTAACTCCTCTAAATGCTGACTTAGATAATAAATCGCCCCTATGGTTTCAGGCACAAATAAGATTCTATAAGTGTAAAAATGTGGAATCTCACTTAAATATTTTGCCAAATAAGTTGCCACACAGATTCCAGAAAGCTCGTTGTTTGCCATTTGCGGATGACAAATATAAGTGCTTAGGACAATCTCCTTGTCGCTCTCTCCCTTTATTACCACCTCTCCATAACTCATAAATCCGCTCTCAAGCTTTGAATCAATAACGACTTCAAACTTTTCTTTAGAATCTCCAAACTCTCTTTCTAGCTTTTCTCTTAGCTCCAAGCTCAAGCAAAATCCCCAATATTCTTTATAATAAGAAGTAATATAAGGAATAGCATTTTTCTGCTCTTTTAAACTATGCAAATGCGATTTCAACTCCTCAAAAGTGAGAGATTCCCTCACAGGCACAGAATACCCCACCAAATGCAAATTATTCTCCCCAAAATCACAGATTTTCTCTCCACTAGGCGTGATAATATAAGCCTCATTTACATTCCATTCTTTTGGAATCTCCCAGTCAAAAGCTTGAGTATGACTTGGAACTTCATAAACTTTTAAATTCCCTCCTAAAATGCTATTAATAATCCTAAGTGTCTCCCTATTACCATTCCCACTTAAAGAGCGAGGAATCTTAAAAAGTCTTTGTGCAAGCTCATACATCAAAACGCCAAAATTCTTCTTATTTTCTATGAATTGAGATTCAACCCAAACCCTAATTTGCTCTCTATCAATCTTGCCATTGCTATTAAGAGGAAAAGATTCCAAAGCTAAAATCCGCGTTGGTATCATATAATGTGGCAATCTTTGTTTGCATATTTTTAGAATCTCATCACTCTTGATACTTTTAGTCTCAATCACCCCCACAATACTTGTAATACCATCGTTTTTTATCACCACACTTACACTTTGTGTTTTGCTAACCTCCCTTAAAACATTATCAATTTCCAAAAGCTCCACGCGGAATCCTTGAATCTTCACCTGAAAATCCACACGCCCCAAAAAGCAATACACTTCTTCCCCATCAATTTCTTTTAAAATCCCTAAATCTCCAGTTTTATACCACCTTACCCCATTTTTGGTGATAAATTTCTGCTCTGTTTTTTCTCTATCATTCAAATAACCTTGTGCTATTTGATCCCCTCCTAGCCAAATTTCCCCTTTCTCCCCTTTTGTCACCTCATTGCCTGTCTCATCTCTTAAACTCACCAAAAGCCCATCAAATGGAATCCCTAAAGGCACAATCTTTTCTTGAAGTTCTGCCCCATAGCAATAAGACATAAAAGCAATTGTAGCCTCTGTGGGTCCATAGAGATTCTCCACCACACTATTTTTACACATCTCACTCCAAAGTTTAGCATTCTGTGTTGGAAATTCCTCCCCACAAAACAACGACAATCTCAAACTTGTTATTAAATTGGGCTTTAAAGCTTTAAACTTTATCAAATAGGCAATCAAAGAAGGTACAGCAAAAAACACACTTAGATTATTTTGTATAATAAATTTAATGGGATTAAAAAGGGATTGCTTGGGAATCACACACAAAGTCGCTCCACTCAAAAATGCACAAAAAATATCATGCATACTCAAATCAAAAGTAATATCAAAGAAGTTTGAAATTCTATCTTGTGGATTGAAGCGATACTTTGCAAGCATTCTCTGTGTGTAGGCAAAGAGATTATCACGACTAACCATAACGCCCTTTGGCTCACCTGTGCTACCTGAAGTAAAAAGCAAATAAGCAGTTTTGCTAGGAAAATTAGAAATGCTAGAAGAGCTACAATCACAACTTTGCTCAAAATCACTCCCAAAAGCCACACAAGATTGCGAGTTTGATTTCAAGCTTGATTTTATATGCGATTCTAAAGGCTGCCCTTCATTACAACCCAACTCTAAAATCTTTGGAATAACAATAAATTTATGCTTAGGGAATCTCTCCTCTAAATCCCCTAATTCCTCAACCACAATCACCAAAGATTCTAAAGATTCTGCAATCCCATAAAAAGAATCATAACATTCCCTTCCTAAAAACATTATCCCAGCACCACTTCGTTTTATCATAGACAAAAGTCGTTGGCTTGGAAATTTTGGATTTAGCGGGACATAGGTTTGACAAACTAAAACACAAGCAAGAATGGAAGTATAAACTAAAGCACTCCGAGAAGCAAAAATAAGTATTTTATCAGAATTAACTACTAAATGCCCCCCCCCCCCACGCATATTAAGAATCAAAGATGCGAGAATCTTAGATTGAAAACCTAATTCTTGATAAGTAATTTTTGCCCCCTCTACCTCTAGGGCGATATTATTTGCATTTTTTACAAAAGATTCTTCTAATGCCTTACACAATAAGTCCATAATATTCCTTTATTCTAAATTTTGTGAGGCAAGATATTCCTCATAGCTTCCACGAAAATCTACCACTTCATTATTTTCTTTAAACTCTATGATTCGATTTGCAAATGCATCGATTAATTCCCTATCATGACTTACACAAATCACATTCCCACTATATTTATAAAGTGCTTCCCCTAGTGCAATGATTGCTTCTAAATCTAAATGATTCGTTGGTTCATCAAGCACCAAAAAATTTCCACCCTCTAACATAAGCTTGCTTAGCATTATTCTGTGTTTTTCTCCACCACTTAGTGACCCCACACTTTTTTCTTGCTCCTCTCCACTAAAAAGCATTCTACCCAAGGCATTGCGTATTTCTGTTGTTTCTTTCTTTTTATCAAACCCACGCAAATATTCATAAAGGCTCTCTTCACCTTTGATGATTTCAGTTGTATTTTGAGGAAAATACCCTCTCTCAATTGTTGCACCCCATTTAATAGTGCCACTTTGAGGTTTTAGATTCTCACAAATTAGCTCACAAAATGTAGTTTTTCCAATCCCATTGCGTCCAATTAATGCGATTTTATCTCCGGGCAAAATATCCAAAGTCAAATCTTTTAAAACACACAAATCCCCATAGCTAAAATTTAATTTTATGATATTTAAAGCCTCATTGCCAATGGTTCGATTTACCCTAAACACAATGCTAGGATCTCTGCGACTTGAAACTTCTAGGGCTTGAATATCAAGCTTTTCAAGTTGCTTTTGTCGGCTTGTGGCTTGTTTTGCCTTAGAAGCATTAGCAGAAAATCTCGCAATAAAAGATTCTAATTCTTCTTTTTCTTTGAGTTTTTTATTGCATTCGGCTTCTTGCTGCTTAGCAATCAAAGTTGAAGCAATATACCAATCATCATAATTCCCACTAAATTCCCTCACGCTTCTAAAATCTAAATCTAATATATGCGTGCAAACACTATTTAAAAAATGCCTATCATGCGAAATAACTACAAGTGTCCCTTCATGCCGCTTCAACTGCTCTTCAAGATAACTAATTGCACGCAAATCTAAGTTGTTTGTCGGTTCATCTAAAAACAAAATATCCGGTTTAGGGAACAACACTTGAGCCAAAAGCACTTTAAACTTATCTCCCCCTGTAAGAGTGCTCATCAATTCATTATGAATCGTAGCAGAAAACCCCAAATCCTCCAAAATCTTCTCAATTTGCACATCATATTCATAAGTAGGATCCTCTTCTGCACAAATCATCTCTAGCTCCCCTAAACGCTCATTGACCTCATCGCTAAAATCACCTGCTTCATAAAGTTTTTCTTTTTCTTTGATTGCATCATACAAGCGTTTATTTCCATAAAGCACACAATCTTTGATACTAAAATCCTCAAAAGCAAACTGATTTTGCCCCAAAACTCCAAGTCTTGCATTAGGATTAAAAGAAATATCCCCACTTGTAGGCTCAATCTCGCCACTTAATATCTTTAAAAAAGTAGATTTTCCTGCGCCATTTGCCCCAATTAACCCATATCTTTTGCCCTTATCAAGCTTCAAATTGACATTTTCAAAAAGCTTTTTTGTTGCATATTGCATAGAAAGTCCAGTAATTTGAACCATAAAAATCCTTAAAAAATAGATTGCAAAATCATAATAAATTCTTTCTTAAACTCTTATAGACTCCGCATTTTTGCTATTTCATCTCTTAATCTTGCTGCTTCCTCAAAATCCAATCTTTTAGCAGCTTCATGCATTTTTTTGGTGAGTTCTTTTACTAGCTTTTCTCTCTCTATTTTTGGCATTTTTTCTTTCTTTTTAGCCTTTTCATAAAGCATTCCCAAATCTTGATTTTTTAGATTTTCATCAAGTTTTCTTGAAACACTTTGTGGCGTGATATTATGAGCTTTGTTAAAGGCTTCTTGTTTTGCCCTACGATAATCTGTAACTTCCATCG
The DNA here is from genome assembly GCF_900638355.1 of Helicobacter pullorum. GTDB lineage: Bacteria > Campylobacterota > Campylobacteria > Campylobacterales > Helicobacteraceae > Helicobacter_D > Helicobacter_D pullorum. Next base: position 1,258,484 of record NZ_LR134509.1, read on the forward strand.
CCTTTTTAAGCGAAGGGGTAATTTTGTCTGCAAAGAGCAAAACCCTGCCATTGACATTTCTAGCAGCTCTTCCCATTGTTTGAATCAAACTCGTCTCACTACGCAAAAATCCCTCTTTGTCCGCATCCAAAATCGCCACCAAAGAAACTTCGGGCAAATCAAGCCCTTCACGCAAAAGATTAATTCCCACCAAAATATCAAATTCCCCTACTCTAAGTCCTCTGATGATTTGATTACGCTCAATTGCATCAATTTCTGAATGCATATACCGCACTTTCAACCCCAAATCACTATAATACCGCGTCAATTCCTCTGCCATTTTTTTAGTAAGTGCCGTTACTAGCACCTTCTCGCCCCTTGCAATGACTTTTTTAGCCTCATCATACAGCACTTCTACTTGATTTTCTACACTCAAAACTTCATAAATAGGGTCTAGCAAACCCGTTGGTCGAATTAATTGCTCTGCAATATGATTCTTGCTTAACTCTAACTCTTTTTGTGCAGGCGTAGCAGAAACAAAAAGGAAATGTGGGGCTTTGTGGATAAATTCCTCATATTTCAAAGGGCGGTTATCCAATGCACTAGGCAAGCGGAATCCATACTCCACAAGCACTTCTTTGCGACTTCTATCGCCTGCATACATTCCGCCAAATTGTGGCAAACTCACATGTGATTCATCTACAATCAATAAATAAGGTTTGTTTTTTTGGGCAAAATAATCCAACAAAGAATAAGGTGTCTCACCGGGTTTTTTGCCTGTTAAATGCCTTGCATAATTTTCTATCCCCTTGCAAATTCCCGTTGATTCTATCATTTCCAAATCAAACTCTGTGCGAGATTTAAGCCTCTCATATTCCACCATTTTATTTTCTTTTTTAAAAAAATCCAGTCGCTCTGCAAGCTCTTTTTCAATACTTTTGATTGCTATCTTTAGCCTATCAGCCCCAACAATAAAAGGATTTGCAGCATATAATACAAAAGATTCTAAATTTCTTATAGGTTTTTTGTCAATGCTATCTAGGATTGTAATTTTCTCCAATTCATCACCAAAAAATTCCAATCTCACCACTTCATCTTCGCTATAAGCTGGATAAATATCAACCACTTCTCCATTTACCCTAAAATCCCCTCTATCAAAGAATGAATCATTGCGTTTATAGCCCATTTCCACCAATCGCAAAAGCATAGATTTTTGATGATAACTCTCGCCTGCTTCAAACTTTTCTATCATCTCCAAGTATTCTTTGGGATTCCCCAAACCATAGTTTGCAGACACTGATGCTACCACAATCGTATCATCATAAGCCAAAAGTGAAGTAGTCGCAGATAATCTCAATCTCTCCAACTCATCATTAATGCTGGAATCTTTTTCAATAAATAAATCTTGACGAGGGATATACGCTTCTGGCTGATAATAATCAAAGTGAGAAATAAAATATTCCACATGATTTTTTGGGAAAAATCCTTTAAACTCACTAAAAAGCTGTGCGGCAAGAGTTTTATTGTGCGTCATAATCAAAGTTGGCATTTGCAGCTCTTGAATAATATGTGCCATAGAAAAAGTTTTCCCACTGCCTGTAACACCAATTAAGGTTTGGTATTGAGAACCACCTTTGATAAAGCCACTTAGCTTTTCTATGGCTTGTGGCTGGTCCCCTGCTGGTTTGTAAGATGAGTTTAAAACAAATTTTTGCATAGTTTAGATTCATTACCTTTTGTGGAGTTTAACCATAATTATAGCCAAAGTATTATCAATTTTCACATGCTAGAAAATTACTCTTTGGGGCTATAATGTGCAAAAATATAATGAATTATTAGGAAAGAAATTAAAAGAAGCAAAGAAAGCGTCTTTTTCAAAAGCACTCAGCATTACAAAAAACAATCAAAAAAAAACAAGAAATCAATAAAATTACAACAACCTCATCAATAAATATAGAGATAAAACATTTCATAGTTGATATTTGCCCAAAAAGTGTGAGGGGAAAATTAACCATTAAACAACAAAGTGAAGTGTTTTATTTCTCTCTTATCTATCACAAATTGCTTTCATGATAAAAAGTATAGGCAATTTTCACTGAGCAATTTTGCATAGAATCTTTCTTGCATTTTCACTTTTAATTCCATTTGGTATTATGTTAGATTCTAAAGCTTTGAGTAGCGATATTTAGGGATTTTTACATCATCATATTTGAAACAAAAGTTTATGTAGCATAAAAAGTGGTGGCTCGAGGCGGAATCGAACCACCGACACGGAGATTTTCAGTCTCCTGCTCTACCGACTGAGCTATCGAGCCATTTAAAAACGGAAGTAGAATTATATAGTTTTGTTATTTAATATTTTCTTAAATATCCCTACTTTCTTCTACTCCCCTGCAAGATAAAGCATTTTAGTGCTTTTTTGCTTGTTTTTTAAGAAACTTATACCCCATCCACATCAAAAACACAACAATAAAAATACTCACCCAAGTTTCATCGGCTCCAACAGGCTTAGACAAATCAAAAAAATTCTCAAACACTATTGCCCCTCCAACACTTCTTTGCACCTTTTGCAAGGCTCATCCACTTCTTGCGAAATATACTGCCAACATCTAGGGCATTTAAAGCCTTGTGCTTTTAAAATCTTATATTCCATTCCCTCAAATACAAAACTAGCCAAAACTTCCCCTTTGACTTCACTTCTTATTTGACTTACCATAAGCCAAAGATTCAATTCTTCAAATTCTAACATTGCTTGTGGGACTGCCAAATCCACTTCCAAAGTTGATTTAATCACCGAATCCTTTTTAAGCCCATCAATTTGTTCTAAAAATACACTTCTCAAAGCAAGTAGTTTCTCAAAGTCAAATTTAGGATTTTCAAAACTCGGCAATGGAGTATAAAGAATCTCAAAAACATCACCACCCTTAGAAATGCCACAAGATTCTAATACCGCTTTGCTTTGAGTATGCTCCAATGCTTCATTGATAGTATAAGTAAAAATCGGCGCTAAAATACCAAAAAGTCTTCCTGTAATAAGTGCCATTACACTCTGACTTGCTTTGCGTTCTTTGGAAGTTAGGGCATTGCAATACAAATTATCCTTACAAATATCCAAATAAATACCACTAAGCTCTACATTCAAAAAATAAGTTAATTCTTGAATCGCTTTAGAAAACTCATATTCCCCAAAAAGCCTATTGACTTCATTAAAACATTCTCTTGCTTGCTTGAGTATCCACAAATCAATCTGATTAAAATTCTCTACTTGAAGTTCATCTAAACCATTAGTATTTGCCAATAAAAAGCGTATTGTATTGCGGATTTTACGATAATTCTCTCCCACTTGCTTTAAAATATTTTGGGAGATTCTTTGATCATTTTGGTAATCACTCATTGCCACCCAAAGCCTTAAAATCTCGCTTCCAAATTCCTTTAATACTTCTTTTGGGACAATCACATTTCCTTTGGATTTACTCATTTTCTCACCATTTTCATCCATTGTAAAACCATGAGTTAAAATGCTTTTATAAGGTGCCTTTTCATTCACCGCACAGCTTACAAGCAAAGAGCTATGAAACCAACCCCTATGTTGATCACTCCCCTCTAAATACATATCTGCAGGATAATTTCCACTGCGATAATTCTCGCTTTTTAGCACTGCTTTCCAAGTGCTTCCACTATCAAACCAAACATCCAAAATATGATGAATCTTCTCAAAATGCTCCGAATCTTTTTGGTATTTTTGAGGCAATAAATCTTTAATTTCCTTGCTCCACCATACATCACAACCTTCTTTTTCAAAAATCTCGGCTACAAAATCCAAAATTTCCGAATCCAAAAGCACTTCTCCACTGCGTTTATCCCTAAAAAATGCAATAGGCACGCCCCAATCCCTTTGCCTTGAAATACACCAATCTGGACGATTTTCAATCATAGAGCGGATTCTATTTTTGCCATGTTCTGGAAAAAATCTTGTTTTATCAATCTCCTCTAATGCCACCTCACGCAAAGTTTTTCCTTCCTTGCTAAAAGGTTCATCCATGACAATAAACCATTGCTTAGTCGCACGGAAAATAATCGGTTTGTGAGAACGCCAACAATGTGGATAAGAATGTCTAATTTTGGTATGCAACAAAAGATTTTTACCCAAAAGCTCAAAGATTCTTGCATGCGTTTCAAAAACAAATTTTCCAACAAACTCATCAGGATTAAAAAATAATTTTTCTCTTACCAAAGTCTCATCATAACAACCATTATCATCAACAGGCATTAGCATTGGCAAATTATATTTTAAACCCACAAAATAATCATCTTCTCCATGTCCGGGTGCCGTATGCACACAGCCACTTCCATCACCCACTGCTACATGTTCTCCCAAAATAATCTTTGAATCTCTTCCATTTAGCGGATTAGTAGCAAATGTATTTTCTAAAATCGATGCTTTAAATACTTTTAAAATTTTATTTTCTACAACCCCCAAAGCTGCTAGCTTTTCTACCTCTGAAGCGAGGATTATTTTCCCATCACTTGTGAGTGCATAATCTTCATTTGGATTGAGTGCAATTCCACTATTTGCTGGCAAAGTCCATGGTGTAGTCGTCCAAATCACACAATAAGCTTGCTCTAGCCCAACTTCCCTTGCTCCAATTGCTTCTAAAGCGCTATCTTGCAAAGCAAATGCCACAAAAACAGAATCGCTTTCTTTTTCTTCATATTCCACTTCTGCCTCTGCCAAAGCAGTTTGACAAGCCCAACTCCAATATACAGGCTTGCTGCGTTCTTTTAACAAACCTTTTTTAGCCATTTCACACAAAGCTTTATAAATCTCTGCTTCAAAAGCAAATTCCATTGTTTTATAAGGATTATCAAAATCCCCTATTACTCCGAGTTCCAAAAATTCATTCTTTTGAATCTCAACAAATTCTTGTGCATGTTTTCTACAAAGTTCGCGGATTTTTGTTTTGGGCAAAGAATCCTTTTTTTCTTTTCCGAGTTTTTTCTCCACTTGCTGTTCTATTGGCAACCCATGACAATCCCAACCGGGTGTATAAAAAACCTTTTTGCCTTGAAAATAGTGAAATTTAACAATGATATCTTTTAAAATTTTATTTAAAGCATGCCCAATATGCAAATGTCCATTTGCATAAGGTGGTCCATCATGCAAATTAAAACTCTCACTTGCATTTTTGCGATTCTCCAAAATGCGATCATAGATTGCATTGTCTTTCCATTTTTGATAAGTCTTTGGTTCATTTTGCGGGAGATTACCCCTCATAGGAAAGGAAGTATTTGGCAATTCCAATGTTTCTTTATAGTCCATTATAATCCTTTTTGATTTTTGGATAACATACAATTTGTAAATTCTACTCTATTTTGCATTAAACAAGTATTATTTTACCTTTGTTAAAGTATTTTTAACCATACTTTCATTAAAATTTTTCACATGAAAAAACTATTTTCTTCCAAAATTTTTCTTAGTTTTTGTGCTGTTGCTATTATCATTTTAACTTTGCTGGGCTTTATTTTTTCTCCATTTGGAAATTATTTTTTAGCCAAAGCTCTTTTAGCGACTCTCCAAACGCATACACAAATGCAATGGAAAAGCAACTCTTTTAAGCTCACTCCTAGCCATTTCTCTTTAGAATTTAGTGCTAAAGATGGGAATTTAGAATTATTTGCACAAGGTGAATATTCGCTTTTTTTACACACATTAAAGGGGGAATTTTTCGCACATTCAAAAGGCTTTGCAACACATTTCAATCAGCATACTCTATACTTCAAAGAAAATCAATGGATTGAAGGAAAATTTGCAGGAGACTTTGACAATTACATTCTCCAAGCCTCAAGCAATTTGATAGATTCTCAAAGCGATATAATGGCATATTTCCATTATCTCAATCTCCAGCACCTTAAGCTTGACCTCAAAAACGGCTCTTTGGCTTATTTATTAGAAATGCTTGAAGAAAAACAATATGGAGATGGGATTATCAACCTCACAACCAATCTCTCCAAAAATGAAGAAAAGTTTGATGGCACTCTCAATATTAATATTGAAGGTGGGGAATTAAACCAAGAAGCCTTCTTATCAGATTTCAATCTTAGAATCCCTCAAACTAATTTTATGGGGGAACTCCAATCCTCTATTGCACAAAATACTTTCACCCATCAACTTAAAATTTACTCCACTCTAGGAGACATCACTCTTAATGGAACAACCAATATCCAATCTCTTGCAACCAATACCGATTTTAATATTGAACTTGCAAATCTCTCTCCCCTTTCGCCCTTTTTTAAACTCCCACTTAATGGTGCCTTTAGTGCAAAAGGAATCGCTAAGGGCGATTTTAAAAATATGCTTTTAGATGGGGAAATACAGCTTTCCAACTCTCCACTAAATTACAACTTAAATCTACAAAACCTTAAACCCAAAACACTCAAAATTTCCTCTAAAAATCTCAAGGCGCATTCTCTCTTTTTGCTTTTCAATAAAAATCCCTATTTTGAAGGCAATATTGACTTAAATATGGATTTGAGAGATTTTTCTCATGGAATCTCAGGCATCATTACCCTAAAAAGCCAGAATCTATTCATCAATAGCCCTCTTTTGGAAGAAAAAACTCAAATAGGCTTCCCCTCTACTCATTTTATCTTTGATTCAAAAATCGAACTTGCCAATGGAAGCGGACTTTTGGATTACACACTTCAATCTAATCTTATTCTTCTTAAAACACAACAAGGGCATTTTACACTTCATCCTTTTGATTTCAATTTTCCCACAGAATTTGAAGTTAGCAAACTTCAAAACCTGTCTTTTCAGAATAAAACCGCCCTCCAAGGCTCACTAAAATCTAGCGGAAACTACACAAAAGATTCTTTTGATTTAAAAGGAAATATTATTTATGAAAACTCAGAAAATCCCTTCTCCCTTCTACTTACACCTCAAAATTTTATCTTGCGAATCAATCAAATACCTTCTAGCCAAATTTACACGCTTTTTGATAAAATTCCACATTATTTTAATGGGATAGGAAATTTCAGCCTCAATAATGACTTTAATCTTCAAATTAGCAATATCAACTTTGATATTCACAAACTCACTTTCCAAGATTCACCGCTTTTAAGAGAATTTCAATCCAAAACACAACAAAATATTGCAAAAGAAAATTTTAGTGGTTACATTTACAATACCATCCTCCAAGATAAAACCATACAAAGCAGGATTCAACTCCAAAGCAATGCACTCAAAATTCAATCCCAAAAAATTGTTACTAATCTAAACAATAAAAAATTAAATGGAGATTTCACACTTACCAACCGCAAAGGTGAAAACAAATACACAATCTCTGGCAATATTTCCTCCCCACTCATTCATTCCACAAAATAAAATTTTATAACTTTATCTTTACTAAATTAAGTTTTCTTTTATTTTATTTTTGATTAAATCCTCTACAAATTTTTACTCATTAATAAGAAGGTCCAAGCTATGGAAGATTTAAAACAAACTTATCCTGATTCACTTCCTTATCACAAAGGTGGAAAACTCGAAGTTATACCCAGAACTCGCGTAGAAAATGAACATGATTTATCCCTTGCTTACTCACCCGGAGTTGCAGTGCCTTGCAAAGAAATTCAAAAAGATCCTAATATGGCTTATGAATACACTTCTAAAGGCAATCTTGTGGCGGTTATTTCAAATGGGACTGCCGTTTTGGGTTTGGGCGATATTGGTGCATTAGCCGGAAAACCTGTAATGGAAGGCAAGGCAGTTTTATTTAAAAAGTTTGCAAATATCAATGCTTTTGATATAGAAGTCAATGAAAAAGATCCAGATAAATTTGTAGAAATCATAAAAGCCATTGCACCAACTTTTGGAGGGATTAACCTAGAAGATATTAAAGCGCCTGAATGCTTTTATATCGAAAAACAACTCAAAGAATCTTTGGATATTCCAATTATGCACGATGACCAACATGGGACAGCTATTATTTCAGCTGCTGGAATCATCAATGGGGCTAAAATTACAAACAAAAAAATCAATGATTTAAAAGTAGTGGTCTTAGGTGCAGGTGGTGCGGCAATTGCTTGTGCGAAAATTGCCAAAAAGCTTGGCGTAAAAGAAATTATTATGTTTGATAGCAAAGGGGCAATTACCACCCACAGAAAAGATAATTTAAATGGCTTCAAAAAAGATTTTATTGTAGATAAAGAAATTAATAGCTTCAAAGAAGCCTTAGAAGGTGCAGATGTATTGCTTGGATTATCCAAAGGAAATATTTTAGAAGCTAAAGATATTGAAGGAATGAATAAGAATCCTATGATTTTTGTAATGAGCAATCCTATTCCAGAAATTAGCCCTGAAGTCATCAAAGAAGTTCGTCCTGATGCAATTATAGCAACTGGCAGAAGTGATTACCCAAACCAAATCAATAATGTCTTAGGATTTCCATATATTTTTAGAGGGGCATTAAAAGCTCGAGCAAAAGCAATTAATGAAGAAATGAAACTTGCTGCAGCAAATGCTTTAGCACAACTCGCTCAAGCAGAAATACCCGATGATTTAAAAGCAGAATTAGAAAAAATCCATAAAAGAAAATTTGAGTTTGGCAAAGAATATATTATCCCTTCACCCTTTGACACAAGATTAAAAGATTTTATTTCCAATGCCGTAGCACAAGCGGCTATTGATAGTGGAGTAGCAAGGATAAAATCACTCTAATGGAAGATTTTGATTATAAACTTGTAATGTTTGGCTTTAGTGCATTGTGCGAGGATTTAGAGGAAGTCCAAAGACGACTTTCACTCTATCCCAAAGAAAGATATGAATTAGAAAATGGCGATGAATGTTTTTTGGCAAATCTCAAAACCAAAGAAATCTTTCCCATCACCCTAGAAAATGAAAAATTTGTCATTAAGGATAAATAAAATCGCAAATTTTTCTCACTTTCCCTTTGAGATACAATTTGCCATTTTCCTCCCTTAGATACAAATCCTCTTTGCTTGCAGGATTAAAAAGACAAGGATTCTTGACTTTATTAGCTAATAACAAATAATAAAACATCGCTGCCATTCCTGTCCCACAAGCTAGAGTTTCATCTTCAACTCCTCGCTCAAAAGTTCTTGCCAACACTCTATCTTCTCTACAAGAAGCTATATTGATATTTGCATTATATTTATGCCTTAAAAATCTCAAATCTTCTTTATTCAACCCCATAATCTCTAAATCCTCACAAACCAAATGAGGCACGCCTGTATTTATTAACCACCAATTCTTACCAAATTCGCAAATATCCGTCTTTAAAACCTCTGCTTTGCTCAATGCACTTTCAGCCCAATCCCCTTCTATCTCAACTCCAATCACCCCTGCCTTACTCAAAAATTTCTGACTATTCCCAGCCAAACCCAAATCTCTAGCATACATACCAGCTGCCCTGCTTCCATTTCCGCACATTTCAGCTACACTGCCATCTGCATTATAAAATTCCCATTCAAAATCATATTCCCTATGAGGCTTCAAAACAATCAATCCATCTGCCCCAATACCTTCTTGACGATGACAAATTTGCTTTGCCAAGTTGCTATAAGAATCCTCATTGTATCTAAAAGTATGCATCAAAATAAAATCATTCCCACTTGCAGAATATTTACTAAAAAACATCTCAAAAAACCTCAATAATTATTTTTAGCATTATAGCACCAATCTCATTATCCAAATTCTAAAATTATGAAAATTTTCAAGTTTCTTTATGGTAAAATTCCCATTTATTCTATTTTTATTTCAAGGTTCTATATGCTTAGATTCGCACCAAGCCCAACAGGAGATATGCACATAGGGAATCTACGTGCAGCTATTTTCAATTATATTTTATCCCTCCAAAGAAATGAAAAATTTCTTCTACGCATTGAAGATACTGATATTGCAAGAAACATTGAAGGCAAAGACAAAGATATTATGTTTTTACTTACTCTTTTTGGGATTAAATGGGATATGCTTGTTTATCAAAGTGAGAATTTCCCAAGACATCGCCAACTAGCTGATTATCTAATTTCCCAAAATAAAGCTTTTTACTGCTATTGTACCAAAGAATTTTTGGAACAAAAAAGAGAAGAAGCCAAAAATGAACACAAAGCCTTTAGGTATGATGATTCGTGGGCAGAATTGCAAAAAGATTCCAATCCAAAGCCCACAATTCGTTTAAAAGGCTCTAAAACTCCTATGGAATTTACTGACAAAATCAAAGGAAAAATAGAATTTGCCCCCAATGAATTAGACAGCTTTGTCATCTTAAAAGATGATGGAATCCCAACTTACAACTTCGCTTGTGCAGTTGATGATATGCTTTATGATATTGATTTTATTGTGCGTGGGGAAGACCATGTAAGCAACACGCCCAAGCAAATGTTAATTCACCAAGCCCTAAACTATCAAAAAAACATAGAGTTTGCTCATTTGCCCATTTTACTTAATGAAGAAGGCAAAAAAATGAGCAAACGCGATAATGCTTCTAGTGTCCAATGGTTGCTCAATGAAGGTTATTTGCCACAAGCGATTGCAAATTATCTCATTTTAATGGGCAACAAAACCCCTTGTGAAGTCTTTACACTCAAAGATTCAATCCAGTGGTTTAAAATTGAAAATATTGCAAAAGCACCGGCTAAATTTGATATTAACAAACTCCGCTTCCTCAATCGAGAGCATTTCAAGCTACTTAACGAACAAGATTTAGCAGCACTTTTGGGCTATAAAGATTCTAGCATTGGTGCTTTAGCAAAACTCTATTTGCAAGAAGCAAGCACTCTCAATGAATTGCGAGATAAAATTGATAAAATTTTTGTCAAAAAATCCTTGCTCCTCAATGAAGTTACAATGGCAGATTTCCAAAAAGAATTAGAGATTCTACAAAACTCTCTTTTGGAGATACTTGCCACACAAGATTGCTCCCAAAAAAGCTATGAAGAATTCAAAAATCTCGCCATGAGTGCTTCAAATCTCAAAGGCAAATCTTTCTTCAAACCCCTAAGATTTCTCCTAACAGGTGCCGAGCATGGTCCAGAGTTAAGCGATTTATTCCCATTTCTACGATTTTATCTAAAAGATATTATAAGGAAATAATATGGTTATTAGCACATTCATTGAAGCCATTGCACATATTTTGAATATGGTTATTAACATTTATATTTGGGTGGTTATTATTGCAGCACTGATTTCTTGGGTGCGTCCAGACCCTTATAATCCGATAGTTCAAATCCTTTATAAACTAACAGAGCCTATTTATGCTAAGATTCGTCGTTTTATGCCAACAATTATCGGAGGAATTGATATTGCTCCAATAATTGTCATTTTGGCATTACAATTTATCAATCTATTCTTTGTTAAACTACTCTTTAGTTTTGCCCATAGCTTTTAGGATAAAAAATGAAACTTGTTATTGCCTTACTCACTCTATTATTTTGCCTTGTTGCAAATGCAAAAGATATTACATTAGAATATTTAAAAAATCAACCCAAAGGAATTTCACGCGACTTTTATATTTGGCTTTTTTTACAGCAAAATATCACCCCAAAAGAGGCTACTCAAGCTTACAAACTTGCCTCAAGAGAAAATGCAAAAATTTTTAGTTTATACTATAAAAAGGGAGATAATAAAACCCTATCACGTAAAACTATCTGCCAACAAATGCCATTACCCAAACTCCTTAAACAAGATACACAATGTATTGCCTTTAGTCTAACACTCAAAGAATCTCAAACACTTGATAAAAAAACTCTTTTAAACCTCTCTAAAAAACTTGAAAAACAAGATAAAATGTTATCAACTCACCTTAGAATCCTCGCTTCTAAAGATCCCTTTTTAAATCTCATAAAAACCGATTCCAAAACTTTTGCAAGTTTCTATTTCAATGTTTCACAAGAACTAAAACAAAAGCTCAATGCCCCCATACCAAAAGCTACACTTATCCAATATATTTCACAAAATAACATTGCCTTTATGAGATTCTTGCGTCAAGTAATTATCAATCCCAATATGCAAAACCTAAATTATTCTTTAACTCAAATTTCACCCAAAGAGATTCTACAATTTTTAGATGATGAAAGTGCTTTTTATTTGGGAATAAATGCTATCAAATACAACAATGCTCAAGATTCATTGCAATATTTTTTGCATTCTAGCCAAGTTGCAAAATACACTTTTGAAAAAAATCGTGGAATCTTTTGGGCTTATCTTGCTAGCAAAGATATCAATTATCTCCACAAACTATCCCAATCAAAATCTGCTGATATTTATACTCTAGCAAGCTTAGAAATCACAAACAACACTCCACAATTTGAGATTCTCTATGATATAAAAACACCAACCACTCTTGCAAAATGGAATACAAAAAATCCTTTTGAATGGGAAATTATCAAAGATTCTTATCAAAAAAATCCATCTCAACCTATTCTCCAAAAAGTCTATCACTCTGATACAAAACCCCATTTTGTTTGGCTCAACAAACAAAAAGATAAAGAATACTTTCTCAAACCCTTTGCTGAAATTCTTAGCCCTTATTCCAATGACACAAAAGCCCTTTTATACGCATTAGGACGACAAGAAAGCCTATTTATTCCTACGGCTATTTCTACTTCCTATGCATTAGGGGTAATGCAGCTTATGCCCTTTAATGTAACAGCACTTGCAAAAAAATTTAAAGAAGAAAACAAAATTAGCTACCTAGATATGTTTGATCCTGCAATCAATATCCCTTATGCGGAATATTTTACACGCCCACTTATCAAAGAATTTAAACACCCCTTGTTTGTTTCTTATGCTTACAATGGCGGTCCGGGATTTACTAGAAGATTACTTGCAAAAAATCAACTTTTTAAAAAATCAAATCCACTAGATCCTTGGTATAGTATGGAAATGATACCCTATGAAGAAACAAGAAAATATGGGAAAAAAGTCTTAGCAAATTACATTATCTACCAAAAAAGCTTTGGCAAAGACATAAAACTCTTAAATTCCCTCCAACAAACTTTACTCTACTAACACTCTCTAAAGTTCTTCTTTAGAGTGTTTATATTTTTCACAATTTCTATCAAATTACCTTTGCTACTTCTCTATATCTTATCGCTTCAAACGCTATTTAGATTAAAAAATAATTTACTTTTTGTGACTTTATCACCTCTTTTCAAAAAGCTTATATATTATAATTATTCCATATCAATTTATTATGGAGTAAAATTATGCAAGACAAAAAAATAAGTCGTCGTGATTTGTTGAAAATAATGGGGGTAAGCGGAATAGCACTTGGAACATCAACTCTAATGCCAACAGCCGCTCAAGCTAAATCTACTTTAGCTCCAAATATTGCAATCATTGGTGCTGGGCTTGGAGGCATTTCACTTTCCGCAAAACTCATCAAAGACTTACCTAATGCCAAAATTACAATCTTTGATGCAGACCCCATTTTATACTATCAGCCCGGTTTTACACTCATTGCAGGTGGAATATACAACAAGCAAGATACTTTATACAAAAAAGAAGAATTGCTTGATAGCAAAGTAAAGTGGATTAAAGAAAACATTTCCCTTGTAAATCCCGATAACAAGACATTAACAACTACAAGCAATCAAATATACAACTATGATTATCTCATCATCGCCACTGGAACCACCTATGAATTTGAAAAAGTCAAAGGGCTTGATGAAAATATCATCAATGATAAAAACACAAATATTACAACCATATACACCGCAGATGGCGCACTAAAAGCTCAAGAAATGTTTAATAAAATTGAAAAAAGTGGTGGTAAAGTCCTCTTTGCAGAGCCAAATACCGCTATCAAATGTGGTGGTGCAAATAAAAAAATTTACTTTTTATTAGAAGATAGATTAACCAAACAAGGCTTGAGAGATAAAGTTGAAATGCACCTTTATGCAGGTGGAAATTCTATGCTTTCTAGTCCTATACACGCAGCAATGATAGAGCAATTTTTCATAGGGCGAAATATGCCATATTCCAAACAACATAATTTAGTAGAAATTGACACAAATAACAATATTGCCACTTTTGAAAAAATGATGCCTTACACTGAAAATGGAATCTCCAAAATAGCAAAAGAGAGAATCCAAAAACCTTTTGATTATTTATTTATGATTCCAAGAATGACAACTTCAAGTTTTATAAGCGATTCTGGACTTGCTATTACAAAAGGGGATGTTGCTGGACACTGGGTTGATGTAGATCAATACACATTACAACACAAAAAATATCCACATATATTTGCCATCGGCGATTGTGCAGGAATCCCAAAAGGAAAAACGGGTGCTAGTATCCGCAAACAATACCCTGTAATTGCAGAGAATCTCATTGCACATCTCAACGGAGAACCTCTAAAGGCAAAGTTTGATGGTTACACCGCTTGCCCCTTATTAACAAGATATGGAAAAGCCGTTATGGTAGAGTTTGACTATAAAGGTGCAGCACCAAGCTTACCTTGCTTTGGAGCAACAAGAGAAAGTTGGTTAAATTGGTTTGTAAAAATTTATCTTATGAAACCAATGGTAATGAGCGGAATGATTCACGCAAGAGCTTAAAAAGGAGAAAAAATGAGCAACTTAGATAAAACTATTCGATTAATCATAGCAATGGTACTTTATTTTATCTTTGGCTTTGTATGCCAAAGCTGGTGGTGGCTTATCTCACTACTTCCACTATTAAGTGCAGTCTATGGATATTGCCCACTTTATAAAATTTTCAAAAAAAGTTAAATTTTTTGACGCAGGAAGCTAAAAGGCGGGAGTGAGAGTGGAAGCACAATCCTATTTTCATTCCCGCTATGAATAGATTCTAATTCCTTGCCATTTTCAAGCAAAATTTTATCAAACCGCATAAACTTTTTATCTCCATTGGTATAAATCTCACCCAATTCGTTTTTACCCTCATTGATTTCTTTGTTATGCGAACTTACAATTTCTTTGGATTCTCCCACTCTAATAGTATGCCGACAAAGTGCAAACTTCCCATCTTCACTTACTTCAGCATTGACTTGATAACTTCCCTCGCTAATAGCTGTAAAATGATTTTGTGTATTGTTTTTTTCATAGGGACGATGTATCAAATATCCATCACTAAAGCCTCTATTTTTTAGCGTTTCAAGCTCTTTTTCATACTCTTGCAATCTAAAATCTCCCTTAAAATACCCATCAATTGCCCCCCTATAAGCTAAGGCAGTAATTCCGGCATAATAACTAGATTTTGTCCTTCCTTCAATTTTCAAAGAATCAATCACCCCGCTTTCTAATATCATTGGAAGATGCTCTATGAGTTTTAGATCTTTGGAATTAAAAATATGCGTCCCTATGCCTTCTTCTTCTACAAGTCTCATCATTACACCATTATCGGGATTACGCACATAATATTCATAATCAAATCGACAATCATTTGCACAACTGCCTCGATTTGGGACACGCCCACTTTGCAAAGCAGAAATCAAACAGCGTCCAGAAAATGCAAAACACATACTCCCATGCACAAAAATCTCTAACTCTAAATCTGGTAGAGCCTTTTTAATTTCAATAGCATCCCTCAAGCTTAATTCTCTTGCAGCAACTATTCTTTTTACTCCCATTTCATAGAAAACTTTTGCATCTAATACATTCAAAACATTAGCTTGCGTGGATAAATGAATAGGAATTTGTGGAGCAATTTCTTGTGCCAGCTTCACAACTCCGGGTGCAGCGACAATAAACCCATCGGGATTTAATTCTGCCATTTTTTGAATATGCTTCTCTAAAAGCTTGATTTGCGAATTAAAAGGAAAACCATTGATGGTTACATAGATTTTCTTACCTCTATTGTGTGTGTATTCTATTCCTTCTTTGAAACTCTCAAAATCAAACTCTTTACCAGAGCGATTCCGCAAGGAAAAATGGCTTACTCCACCATAAACTGCATCCGCCCCATATTCTAAAGCTATTTTTAATTTCCTAAGATTCCCCGCTGGTGAAAGAAGTTCTGGTTTCTTTAATTCCTTATTCATTAAAATTATTTTCCAAAACTTGCAATCAATGCTTCAATATCTTTTTCATTCACCACATTTTCTGTTTTATCCCCTTGGATATGCACCGCTGAGCTTACTCGCTTTGTATCATCAATTTTGCCCTCAAATAAAGAACTCATATATCTTGAAAGCGCACGCATTACATTGATAACGCGTTCAATCTTTTGGCGATGAATGTCTTGGTATTGCATAATATCCATTGCCTCTAATGAAGCATTGCTCACATCCTGCACTGCATTAGTAATCTTACCTACCACTCCTCTAACCTCTGCAATCTCTTCTAGTTTTTGCGAAA
This sequence comes from Helicobacter pullorum, assembly GCF_900638355.1. Classification (GTDB taxonomy): domain Bacteria; phylum Campylobacterota; class Campylobacteria; order Campylobacterales; family Helicobacteraceae; genus Helicobacter_D; species Helicobacter_D pullorum. The sequence continues at coordinate 1,274,801 of NZ_LR134509.1, forward strand.
AGGTATGAAAATTAGGAAACTTTGAATGAAGTTTTTGCAACATATCTTCTTGCGAATTAATAAAGTTTTCAATCTTTGCTAATCCTTCTTCTATATCCATTCCTGCATTGCTAATAAGCTCTAATTTGTCAAAAGTTTCTGTTGCTTTGACTTCCGAATCTCTTGTAACATCATCTAATTGATGCACCACTTTATGTTCTACTGTTGGTGGTGGTGGTGGCCAACTCGCATCTGAATCGATTCGAAAATCTGCTGCCTTTACTCCTTTGCTTTCATCAATTTTCCCATGTTTATCCTCAAATTGTTCTTCTGGCACCTCTTCTTTGGCTTCTACTTTTGCTTCTTGTTCATCTGCCTCATCTAATATATTTTCATTTAATAATGCGTCTAATTCCTCTTGTGTCATTGATCAAACCTCAAAATGTTTATTTTTTGCAATTATACGATTAAAATTTTGTAACTTTTATTAAAGATGAAAAGTTTTATTTTTTATTGCCCAACACTTTTTGTTGCAAAACTTTAAAGTTAAATAGAATCTTTTCTGATAAAATTCGCAATTTTATTTTCTAATCACTTTTGAAGGCAAAACAATGAAAAACACTTCATTAAACACTTGGCTTGGCGTCATTGCAATTAGTCTTGGTGCTTTTATCCTTAATACTTCAGAATTTGTTCCCATCGGGCTTTTGAGCCTAATTGCACAAGATTTTCAAATGAGTGAAGCAAAAGTTGGCTTCCTTATTTCAATGTATGCTTGGGTTGTTGCTCTAGCCTCTCTTCCTTTAATGCTTACTTTTTCAAAAGTAGAATTAAAAAGATTGCTTCTTTGTGTGATGGCTTTATTTGTCATTAGTCATATTCTATCTGGTATGGCAAATAGCTATACAATGCTTATTGTTTCAAGGATTGGAGTAGCCTTTTCTCATGCGCTTTTTTGGTCTATTGCTACTCCTATGGCTGTGCGTGCTGCACCAGAAGGCAAACAATCCTTAGCATTGAGCTTTGTTGTTACAGGAACTGCCATTGCATTTATTGCGGGATTGCCATTAGGACGAGTTATAGGATTGTATTTGGGTTGGAGAACAACTTTTTTGGTAATTGGAGCAATTGCCTTTCTTGTTATGCTTATAATTTGGAGAGTTTTCCCTACAATGCCAAGCACAGGTGCTATCTCTATCCGCTCTTTGCCACAGATTCTAAAAACTCCTCATCTTTTAGGGATTTATCTCCTTACAATCCTCCTAACTACCGCACATTTCACAGGATATAGCTATATTGAGCCTTTCTTAGCTAAAAGTGCAAATTTTGACAAAACAGATATCACTCTTATTTTGGTAGCATTTGGTGCAGTAGGCTTTTTGGGCAGCTTCTTATTTACAAAATACCATGATAATCATACTTTAGGATTCACATACTTTGCAATTTTTGGTATTACTTTTAGCTTATTTATCCTACATCTTGCTTCTTATAATCCTTTTTTGATGATTGTTGCTTGTATTTTTTGGGGATTGTGTATTACAATTTTCAATCTCACTTTTCAATCCAAAATCATTCATCTAGTTCCAAAAGCCACTTCTATTGCCATGTCTATGTTTTCTGGAATTTATAACATTGGAATAGGCAGCGGAGCATTTATTGGCGGAATTGTAGTGGATAAGCTTAATGTCAGTTTTATTGGGTATGTAGGGGGTCTTATAGCATTTTTGGGTTGCATTTATTATATTACAGCCAAAAAACCTCCAAAGGCTATCAAGTAATGACAAGCCTTCTTAAGATGATAGATTATTTTAAGATAACTATAAAATAATAATTTTTTAGATAAAATCTTAACTTCAATTTTAGATTCTAAGAATAGATGGAGATTTATGCGTAATTACCAAAAAATCATTGAAACTCTAGTAGATTTCCTCCAAAAAAAAGTCAAAGAAAAAGGCTTCAAATCAGTTGTGTTTGGATTAAGTGGTGGGATAGATTCTGCGGTTGTTGCGGTTTTATGCAAACAAGCATTTGGTGATAATATTCATGGAATCTTAATGCCTTCCTTGCAATCTTCAACCAACAGCATTCAAGATGCTCTTGAATTATGCGAATCTTTTAAAATCCCCTATTCCATTTGCCCCCTAGAAAAACCACAAAAAGCTTTTTTGCAAACCTTAGAAGGCTTACAAGATAATCCATCAAGAATTGGGAACTTATGTGCAAGAATCCGTATGATTTATCTCTATGATTATGCTTTTGCTAATCAATCTTTAGTCATTGGCACAAGCAATAAAAGCGAGATTCTTCTAGGATATGGAACAATTTTTGGAGATTTAGCCTGCGCAATTAATCCTATTGGGAATCTTTATAAAACAGAAATTTTCAAAATCGCTAAGATTCTTCAAATCCCACAAAGTATCCAAAATAAAGCTCCGAGCGCCGATTTATATGAAGGGCAAAGCGATGAAAAAGAACTTGGCTTTTCTTATGCCATTCTTGATGAAATTATGTTATCATTAGAAAAAGGGCTTTCTAAAAAAGAAATGTTAGAAAAAAATTTATCTAAAACTGCTATAGAATTTGTTTTGCAAAGAATGCAATTAATGGAATTCAAGAGAAAAATGCCCGAAATTGCTTCTTTGGAAGGATTATAAATGCTAAAAATTCCCTATTTTATCCCCGATATTACAGAAAGCGAAAAAAATATTATTGCTAATGTATTAGAATACCCAAGCCACAATATCATTTCTGAGTTAGAAGAAGAGTTTAAAAAATACATTGGCACAAAATATGCTGTTTCTGCTATTAGCGGCACTGCTGCTTTCCATCTTTGTCTCTTTGCAATGGATATTAAACGCGGCGATAAAATACTTTGTTCTATCAATTGTCACCCAAGTTTTCCAGAAATGATACGACATTTTGATGCAGAGCCTATTTTTGTGGATATTCAAGAAGATACTTTTGAAATTTCTTATGAAAAATGCAAAGAAGCCTTAGAAAAAAACAATACCAAAAAATTGCGTGCAATTATTGTTAGCCATATTGCAGGACAAGTTTGTGAAATGGAGCCATTTTATCAACTAGCTGATAAATACAATATCAAAGTCATTGAAGATGCCACAATGGCTCTTGGACTAACACACAATGGCGTCAAAATCGGCAATCAAAAAAGCTTTGCAACAATTTTTAGCATTGTTCTTGATTCTCATAATCCAGTCGCGCAAGCAGGATTCCTTACCACTCAAGATGAAGAAATAGCTTCAAAAGCAGCCCTATTAAGATACCATGGAATCGTTAGCGAAAAGGTTACAAGCATCCGCCCACAATATCTTTATGATGTCATAGGCATTGGCAATAAATATAATCTTAGTTTTTTAGATGCCGCACTCTGCCTTAGCCAGCTAAGACGCATTGAACATATTATCCAAAAACGCAAAGAAATTGCGGATTATTATATGCAAAGTTTAAAAAATGCTCCACATATTTCTATGCCGATTATCAAAAACGAACACATTTTTTTTCATTTTATTATCAAAATCGATAAAAATCGCGATCACTTTGCCAAAGAACTCAAAGAAAGCGGTATTGAAACCGCCTTACATTTTGTCCCTCTTCATCTTTTGACCTACTACAAAACCAAATACAAGCTCAAAATAAGTGATTTTCCAATTGCACTTAAAAACTATCAACAAATATTAAGCTTACCGATTTATAGCGCAATGAAAAAAGAAGATATTGATTATGTTTGCAAAGAAGTTTTAAGACTTGCAAACCAAAGGGTATAGTTATGAAAACATTAGAGCGTTATTTTCTTGCACCTAGCCCTTTACAAAAAATGCTTTCTTTTTGTTTATTGCCCTTTAGTATAATTTATTGCATTATAGCTACCACAAAACGCAAAATAGCACATTTTGAAGATTTTAATATTCCTATTATTAGTGTTGGAAACCTTGTCTTAGGGGGAAGTGGAAAAAGTCCTTTTATTATAGAAATCGCAAAAGATTATGAAGATTGCTTTGTGATACTAAGAGGATATGGCAGAAAAAGCAAAGGGCTAAAAATAGTTAGCCAAAAGGGCGAAATCCTAGAAACTCCAAAAACAGCAGGTGATGAAGCAATTATGCTTGCAAAAATACTAAAAAATGCCTCTGTTATTGTTAGTGAAAATCGCAAAAAAGCTATCTTAGAGGCAAAAAAAATGGGTGCGAAAGTCATTTTCTTAGACGATGGATTCCGCTTTAATTTCAAAAAACTCAATATCTTATTAAAACCAAAATTAGAACCCTATTTTGATTTTTGTATCCCAAGTGGCGGTTATAGAGAATCCAAAAAAGCCTACAAAGAAGCGGACATAATAGCACAAGAAGGAATTGATTATAATAGAAAAGTAGAACTCCTTTATCCCACAGAGAGAATGTTGCTTCTAACTGCGATTGCAAATCCTTCAAGATTAGATTCTTACCTTCCTAATGTGGTTGGAAAAATTATCTTAAAAGATCATTCCTATTTTGATAAAACAAAAATTTTGGAATCTTATGCCACGCTCAATGCAACTTCACTTTTGGTAACTCAAAAAGATGCGGTAAAATTAGAAGAGTTTGGTTTGCCCCTTTCTATTTTGCAGCTTGAATTATCCATTGCACCAAATATCAAAGAGCAAATCAAAAATTATATTGCAGCTAATTAATTTTATCCTTAGGTAAGAAGATACTGAATGGGTATTTGAATGATTACATTATTTTTTGGGATTGGAAAGTCATTAGTAGCTCTCATGATAGTTTTAATAGCGGATTTATCCAACAATTGATGCTGAGAAGATTCAATAATCCTAACATTTTCTAGCCCACCTTCTTTTAATAAAGTAAATTCCACCATTACAATACCCGTCATTCTTAACATTCTAGCTTTTCTTGGATATTCCAAATTCTTATCAATTGCCTGCTTTACTGAAATCAAAAAAGGATCATTCACTTTCCCAAAAGTCAATGTTTCTGGAACATTCCCCATTTGCTTTGGAGTTGCTAAGGCATTTTTAGCTTCAGTTGCCATTTCTTTTGTATTTTCTACATTTTCTGTTGGTTTAATAGGTGTAGGTTGCACAGATTCTACTTGTTTAATAGGCTTAGCAATAGGCTTTGGTTTGGGCAATGGTTTTTGGATAGGTTTTGGCTTTTCTATTGGAGTTGGCTTAGGGGTTACCTCTTCTTTTGGTGTTGGGAGAGGCTCTTTTGTGGAGGGAGAAAAATGAGAAAGGGAAATCGCAATAGCCCGAGTCTGCAATCCCACATCTTTAGGAAGAAAGTTTTTAGCAGAATAAAAAATTCCAAAAAATAATATCGCATAAATTCCACTTGCAATCAAAAAAGAATGCAATGTAGAATTATTGTTGTTGTGTTGCAATACTGAAGTTTTCATGCCCTTTTCCTTTTAAAATATCAACAATTTGGATAAAAGTCTCAAATTTTGCATCTTTATCACTATGTAATTCCACCATAGTTTTAGCTTCCAAACTCTCTAGCTTCACTTTCAATTCTTCTAAGCCAACCAAACTATCATCCAAATAAATTTGATTCTCTTTATTGATGAGAACTTTTACCTTTTTTTCATCTTTTTGTTGCTCTTGATTTGCACTTTGTGGCAACTCTATTTGAATCTTGCCTTGTGCGATGAATGTCGAAACACTCAATACAATCGCCAAAAGCACAAGCATAATATCAATAAAAGGAACAATATTTAAAGATTCATTTTTAGGAATCTTAATCATTGTTTTGCCTTGTTTTATAAAGATTGCTAAGAAGAGTAATCTTCCTATAAAGTGCGTTATAAGCAATTAAAGTAGGAATCGCCACTGCAAGCCCCAAAGCCGTTGCCTTTAGCGCAAGAGATAAACCAGTCATAATCTCTTTTGTATCAATATTTCCGCTTAACCCCATATCATAAAAAGTAATCATAATCCCAATCACAGTCCCCAAAAGCCCGACATAAGGTGCATTAGAATAAATAATATAAAGGGTAGTAAGATTTTTTGTAATTGAATCATCAAAAGATTCTTGAGTGGGATAATCACTCAACTTAACTTTAGAAAAAAATATAACCCGCTCAATTGTCAGCCACAACGCAATAAATCCCATAATTCCTAAAATACCAAAAATCGCATAATCAATAGTTTCTTTAAGAATTTCCATTTCTAACCTTTAATATTGAAAATAATTATTATTTTATCAATAAAAGCATTAATATTTTTTTAAATAGAAACAAACCATTCATTTATTTCAATAACACAAGCCTGCAACAATGGTTTTTGGAGCTAATTAGCTTAGGGAGATAAACTTCCAATCTTTAATTTAGCCTCTTTTTATTCTTAATCTTTTCTTATAATATCCATAAAGTCTTTGTGGATTTTATGGCTTTTTGGCTTTTGTATCTTACTCTGCTAAATTAATGGGGATTATAATCAATATTAATCTGTAAGCGGAAAAAAGGCGACAAATAGGGAAATTGCCCCATTTTCTTGATTTTCTTCATGCGTTTTGTGGCTTTTATTATGCGGTATGCTTGCTTTGAAATACCATTGCTTAGGCTGTCCTCGCGTAGGTTTTTGCCATTTTTCTTGCAATGCTTTTGTCCTCTCACAAAGCGGATAGATAAGCCATACTTTAAGCTGCTTGGGTTTGTTTGCTTCTATCTTTTTATAATCGATGCTAGATTCTAACTCTGTAATTTCTGGGGCTTTTTTAGATTTTATCCCTTTAGAATCCAACTTAGATTTTGTATTTTGGAGAGTGGATTCTAGAGCGTATTTGCTCGCATACGCCCACATCTGATATACATCGCTTTGGGCGATACCATATCGCTTTTCATCATTAGTAGAATCTGGAATCTTCCATTTGGTATCAAGGATAAGAATCTCACTTTCACTTCGCATTATCACATCGGGCTTGAGTTGGAATATATCCACTTTTTGGAAATCCTGCATAAAATGATATCGTTGCTCTTGAAACTTTATTTCGTGATGCTCTATGCTGCGCCCCAACCAATGCCCCACAAAGGATTCAAAAAGTCTCTCCATAGGAAATAGCAAGGCAAAAGCCCTCTCGCTCCCGCTGTATGCACTAAAGCTCTTTTGGCGTAAGAAAATCGCACACCACAAAAGTACTAGCTCATATTCTTTGAAGCGACGCATACTTTTGCATTTGGCAAAATCACGCTCTATGTGGCTACTTGGCGTAATCTCTTCAAAAATAAAGTAGAGAGAATCTAGCTTGGTGCGTGTTTTTGGGCTTAAAGAAAGAGTGTGTAAAAACTCTAATGTGCGTTTGATGAGGCGATTTGGTGCAGAGTTCAGGCTATATTCATCGCTTTGTGTGAAAAATCGCTCTTTGTGGATAAGGTTATGCTTAATTTGTTCATTAAATAGTAATTTACCTTTGAGAAATGCCCTATTTTGTGCGATTTCTCTATAATCGCTTTTAAGCCCTCTGTGGATAAGTCGCTCTAGCTCAGCAAGAAACATTTGGATAAAAACCTCTAGTAGAGGGAGGTTTAGGCTTTGCAAGGAAGCAATATGACTTTGTTTAAAAGGAGAGTCTTTAAGCGTGGCAAGGCAGTTAAGCAAAATCTGCTTAGACTGGCAAATGGAGCATTGTAACTTATCTTGTTGGGCATTTTGGTTTTTGGATTCTTTGTTTTCTGCTATTGTTTTGGGATTTGAGGTAATGTGTTTTAGACATTCTTCAACCTTTGTAGCAAATTTTTGCTTACCAAACTTTATTTTTGGAGCTTTGTTCGTATTGTCTTTATGATAATCACACAAATTGTCTCCACCAAAATCTTTATTAAAAGTTTTTGGTAATATCTCTACACAAAAGCCACTTTTGGTTTGGATAAGCCCGACATAATTTTGGGCTTTGAGTGTGTTGCTTCCCCAAAAACGCAAAAAACTTCCATTATTCTTTTGTTTGGCAAACTCCTGCAGTTCTGCAAAGATTTTTTGGGCTTTAGATTCTATAAAATTTAAACTCTTATTCTTAGACCTACAAAACTTATCAAGGCAAATTTTTATATCATCTTGTGTGAAACTCTCATATTCGGCAATATGAAGAGTGGGTAAGCTTGGCATAAACTCTACTTTTTAATTAGTCTTGGTTAGATTCTGTGTTTTGAGAATCTTTAGGTACTTGAGTTGCATTATTATATATTTTTTCAAACTGCCACGCCCGCCACTTACTGGATTCTATAATCTCATACACCACTTTTTCAGAATCTAATTCACTAAATTTGCCATCAAATAAATCGCTAAATTGTGATTTATTTTTTTCTTTTATCATTCCATTATCATTTAGCACCGCAATAATCTTGGCATAATCATCATAAAAATACTCCTGCAATAGCGGGATAATTTTGTTTTTAAACACTTTGCACAAATCCTCTATACTCTCAACGTCCATAAAATAGCTATGCCCGATTGTATGCTCTCTATCAAGCAAAAACTCTATGCGATTATTCATAGATTCTAACAGTCTATCTAACTCAATAGTATTTCCGCTATCGCTAATTTTTTTATCTTTTAAGTATTCAGAATCTGGCATCATCTCCACAAACTCAAACCGTCTACGCAATGCAGTATCTAGCAAGGCGATACTCCTATCAGCAGTATTCATCGTGCCGATGATATAGAGGTTGCTTGGCACACCAAAAGATTCTCCGCTATAAGGCAATGTAAGTTGTAATCCCTCACTTTTTCCTATACGCTTGCTAGGCTCAATAAGCGTGATAAGTTCACCAAGAATCTTAGCGATATTCCCACGATTGATTTCATCGATAATGAGAATATAGGGCTTATCTTTCCCCTCTAATGCTTTTTTACATAGATTCTTAAACACACCATTTTTTGTTTCGTATATCACAGTACCATTTTTCACACTAGGCTTTATCCCCTCGACAAACTCCTCATAACCATAGCTTTGGTGGAAGGTTACAAACTCTATTTGTCCTTTTGTCCTAAAAGCTTTAAATGCTTCGTTTAAAATTTTTCTATCCTCTTTAGACGATACAAAAGATTCTGTGTCATCTTTGGCTTTTTCTAAGATTCTTATAATATTCTCTCGTGTTATGGCTTCGGTATCCATTTTAGATTCTATTTTATGTTCTATCTCTAGCACAAAAGAATCTTTATATTTTTCACTTGTGAGAATCTCCAAAGTCTTATTTATTGTACTATATGTTTTCCCTGTACCGGGTGGTCCATAGAGGATTTGATTTAGCGGGATATTTCTTTGGTTGTTTGGTTTATTTAGCATAGCATCTCCTTGTGGTGTGTTGGTTTCTACTTTAGATGTGCCTTTTCCATATTCTTCCCATAAAGGTTTAGAAAGTTCCTGCATCATTTCCTCAAGCGTATATGTTTTATCCTTTAAAATTTTTTTATAAATCTCACTTACTGCAAGATTTTCATCCTTTAGCTCATTTTTGGCAATTCTTTCTAATACACCCTTATTAAAAATATCTATAATCTTTATCTTATTTGGATCTTGATAATAAAAAGCTATTGCCCATTTGTACGAATCGTAGTCTGGGATTAGATTAATGCTTTCTATCGTGTCTAGGTCGCCTTTCTCGGAAGCTTCTATAATGGCTATGATTTTTTTCTTGATAACCTCAAAGGCTTTTTGTGGGTCATTGTCTTTATCGTATATCCGTTTTAACCAAACATAGTTTTTGTCTTTAGAATAGCAAACCTGCACATTTTTATTTGTATTATATTCTTTGCCACCACAAAAACAAATACCTGACTTTAGATTAGCTAGACCTCCAGCAGGTCCGCCAATATGACCAAATTCAGTTTTATTTTTTGTCCGATGCTCAAGCCAATAGGTAAATTCATCTTTTTTATTGCCTGTATATTCCTCTAAGCTCATCTTGCGAACGCTTTCTAATGACCATTTTTCTTGAAATTCTTTAAATATTTCTCTGTCACTCATATGCACTCCTCATCTATTCTTTCAAACATTCAATGACCAAAAACACCTCACAGAATCTAATCCCAAATCGTATGCTATTAAGCAAACTATAATATGCTTTTTACCCCCTCACAGCTCCGTTTTTAAGACAGCACCATTTGCGGCGTTGCTGACAAGCAAAGAGTAGCGTTTGAGCCATTTGCTTGTGATATTTTTATCTTGCATGATTTTCTGTGCTACGCCTTGCTCTAGCCATTTTGCCCTCCTAGATTCTAGAATCTTAGAATCTACTAGTAGCTCCAAACTCCCCTTTGAGACTGAAATCTCTATCTCATCGCCATCCTCTATGAGTGCGATTAAGCCTCCCTCTGCGGCTTCTGGACTCACATGCCCGATACACGCCCCACGCGTCGCCCCGCTAAATCGCCCATCAGTGATTAACGCCACACTCTCCCCTAAGCCCATGCCCATTATAAGGCTTGTGGGACTTAGCATTTCTTGCATTCCGGGACCCCCCTTTGGTCCTTCATAGCGGATTACCACGACATTGCCACTTTTTACCTTACCCCCTGCGATGCCCTTAATCGCCTGCTCTTGGGAGTTAAAGCAAATCGCTTTGCCCCTAAATTCTTTCATAGATTCTGCTACGGCTGCAACCTTTAGCACCGCTCCTTCAAGGGCTAGATTCCCAAAGAGAATCTTTAAGCCCCCTACTTGTGAGTAGGCATTTTCGTTGGTGTGGATAATGTTGGTATCTGTGATTTTTGCTCCATTGATTCTCTCACCCAAAGTCTCGCCTGTGATAGTGAGGGCATCTAAATACAGAATAGATTCTGAAACGCTCTCCCCACAAATTCTAGTATTTGCGGTGGTGCTTTGGGAGTTTTTGCAAGGTGTGGGGGTAGGAGTTACCCCATCGGTAATGACTGCCCCCAAACCTTGCAAATCTGCGGAATGATTACCCAAAGACGAATTTCTTTTAGCTACTTCATTCATCACTGCACTCACTCCTCCTGCCCTATTAATATCCTCCATATGCACACTACTAAGCGCCGGGGCGATTTTAGCGATATGGGCTACCTTAGCAGCGATGGCATTAATGGATTCTAGGTCAAAGTCCACGCCCGCTTCCTTGGCAATAGCAAGCATATGCAGCACGGTGTTTGTGCTGCCACCCATTGCCATATCCACGACAAAGGCATTATGCACCGCCTTGTGATTTAAGATATTGCGGAATCTAAACCGCTCACTTGCTTCAGAATCTAGTGCAATCTCCACGATTCGCCTAGCCGCCGCTCTAAGTAGCTCTTCACGCTCTTTACTCAACGCCGGTATCGTGCCATTACCCGGGAGTGCCACACCCATAGCCTCACAAAGTGTATTCATCGAGTTTGCAGTAAACATACCGCTACAGCTCCCACCACCCGGACAGGCATTGCACTCTATCTCATGCAGTCGCTTCTCATCTATTTTACCACTTTCATACGCCCCCACCGCTTCAAAGGCAGAGTTCAAATCCAGCACACTGCCATCATCTAGCTTACCAGCTTTCATCGGACCGCCACTCACAAAGATTGTCGGCACATTCACACGCAGCGCCCCCATAAGCATTCCGGGCACGATCTTATCGCAGTTTGGGATACAAATCATCGCATCAAGGCTATGGGCATTCATCACCGTTTCGATACAATCGGCTATCAACTCGCGACTAGGCAGAGAATAAAGCATACCATTATGCCCCATAGCAATCCCATCATCCACGCCAATGGTATTAAACTCAAATGGCACGCCCCCGGCTTTGCGTATCTCATCTTTGATAATCTCAGCATATTTGTTTAGGTAAAAGTGCCCGGGGATAATGTCTACATAGCTATTTGCCACACCAATAAAGGGCTTGTTAAAATCAGAATCTTTTAGCCCTGTCGCACGCAATAAACTTCGGTGCGGGGCTCTTTGGTAGCCTTTTTTAATCACATCACTTCGCATAAGTTCTCCTTAAATTAAGTTTTATTGAGATAATAAACATCTAATCGAAAAGAAAACACCAGCATTTTGCCCTCTTTTTCGATATGAATTGGAAAATTTAAACGCATAATAGCTTTAAAATTTTGAGCTATTTCAAGTGCTTTTTTAAGTGCTTGAATATCTTTAACCTTTCCACTAATTACATAACGCTGCTTCCAATAATCCCCCTCCAAAATTGGCTCTCCATCTGCTACAATCCCTGCTGTATCGAAAATAATTCGTAATTTTTCTTCGATTTCTTGTTGAGTAATTTGGTATTTAAATCCTTCAAGAATCTCTGCATTATTTTTTTGATATTCTGCCAAAGATTGCTTTTCTAAATCGCGTTGTTTTTGTATTTGTTCGAGTGTAAAAAGCTCTTTGCGATAATTTGCATTAGTGTTTCTAAAAATATCCAACTGAGGCTTTACAAATCCGACAAAAACCCCCGCCACCAAAAAAAAATAAAATACAAAAAAGAAAGTATTCCTTACCCAATCAATCTGTGCAAAAAAAGCCTTCATTGAGTTTTCTCCTCTTGATTAAGCTTGCTAACAGAAACAAAGTTATACCAACCATTAGAAAGCAAATAAAAATCGGCTCTACTTTGATTAAAAATAGATCTCAATGGAACTTCTAGCAAAAAAGTATAAATCTGTTTTGATGGCGTTGTCCCATAAAGAGTAAGTTGATACTGCTCCATTTGAATTTTGTTAAGTGTGATTTGCTCTGGTATCATTTCAAAAAGATTAATAATGCTATCTTTTAGCATCAGATTCTGTTTGGCAATAAATTCTCCAAAATGCACAATTTCCTCTTCTTTGACTAAAAATTGTTGAATACTCTTTATTTCTTCTAAAGTTGCTTTTTGTTCATTGATGGCTTGAATCGCACCATTTTGCATGAAATACCCTTGAATCTTCAACATCACAACAAACCCAACAAAAATAAAAAGTGTCAAAAAAATATAACCCCACCAAATGCGAGAAACCTTTTTTAATAATGTTTTCTTGCTTGGCGAAATAAAACTATAATTCATTATACTTCTCCCTTTGCCTCAAAGAAACAATAAGATTCAAAGCCTAATTCTGCTAGTATTTCTGCGACATTACAAGGCGTGATTTGAACTTCCAACATTGTAAAATTTTGTATTTGTTTTAATGTTTCTTCTTGTATATCACAAGGATTAAATATCACAATTTCTCTAATAAACTCACTCTCATAAATTTCATTATTATAAAATTCATTAATAGCAGATTGAATAAATTTAGATGCCATACTCACGCGTGAAAAATCATCCAAATCTTCATCAGAAGAATCTTCCAAATTCTCCTCTTTTGCCTCATCTCCTATTTCTTCATTTTCGCTTTTAAGTATTTCGATTAATTCATTATCGCTGTGTTCATTTGCCACATCAACTTCTTCTATTTCATTTAACTCATCTTGAATATTATCCTGAATATTTATTTTTTGTATCTCATCTTCATCTTCACTCAATGTATTTTTAACAATCTTTAATTCCGAATCAATCTCACTTTCTAAAACATAATATCCACCAAACAAAACTTCTTCATTTTGTTTTTTTACAATCATAGTCATATTAGAGCGTTGAAAAAGAATATAGAGCCTACAATCCTCTTGAGGAATCCTTTTTGCCAAAGAATAAAGCACCAAAAAAGGCGAAACAATAAAATCTACACCCGTTTTTAAAAATCGTTTTTGTGTCTCTGCAATACCATCTTTTGCGATATAAACTGACCAATTATTATAAAAACTTTTGCTTACAACCTCATTGATATTAATACCATACTTAGCAAACTCCTCTTTATTGCTGGTGCTAATAGCACCTTGCACGATAGAAGAAGATTGTGTTGCAATGTAGGTAAAAGGATTTTTTGTGCGAATCTTTTTGATATATCTTACTGCTTGAGCGGACAACTCCCCCGGGATTGTTTTAAATATCTTAGTTTGTGTCTGAAATTTTTTATTACCTTTATAAAATTGCGCAACAATTTTGCAATTCTTATGATCAATTTCAACCCCGATAATTATAGTTGAGAAAAAATGTCGGATTGTTTTTGAGAGATTCATCTTTAATTCAACCTTCAAACTTCTTTTTTGTATAGTATGCAATTTTGCCTTAATAATAAACTAAATTTTTTCACTTTTATTATAATGTTATAATTTATAAATTTCACACACTCAATATTTCTAATTTTCATTCCCTTGTTCAATAGAGATTTGCATATGCATTTTACCGCCCATTTCTGGATTTTGTAGAAATTTTATACCCTTTTGAATCATCAATACCCCAAAAACAATAATAGCCAAAGCAGCAAGATTCATCGCTATTTTTCTAAATAATTGTTTAGAAAATAAAGTATTTGCCAACAAAGCAACAAGCACTAATGCAGGGATAGTGCCAAGTCCAAAAACCGCCATTACAGCTCCCCCTATAAGCGGATTTGCAAACCCTGCTGCTACAAACAAAAAAGCATACACAAAACCACAGGGCAATAAACCATTTAAAACCCCAAGCAAATATAAACTCCAAGGATTCTTGATATCCAAAAATCTCCGAAAACTCTTTTGATACCATTGAGTATTTTGCAAAGAATGTTCCAAATATGTAAGAAATTTGATTTTACCAAAAAGAGATAATCCTGCTAGCACCATTGCTATACCCGCAAAGACAAAAAGACAGCCACGCAAAAAACCATCCATAACAAACATACTTCCCAAAATTCCAACAATCACGCCAAGCACTATATAAGTGCTAATACGCCCAAGATTATAAAGCAAGTGATAGAATAATAGATGGATTTTATTGTTTTGAAAACTCACTCCCAATTTCCCACAATATGCCAACACAATCCCGCCACACATTCCTATGCAGTGTCCAAATCCTCCAACTAAGGCTATCCCAAAAATACTAATAAAGCTTATTTTATCCACCCTTACACTTTCTCCCATACGCTTTTTGTTGGCAAATCCATAATCTCAATTCCCATAGAATGCAATCTTTCACGAATCTCATCTGCTTTTGCAAAATCTTTTTGCTTCTTAGCTTCTGTTCTTTGTGCGATAAGATTCTCTATTTCTTGCTTTTGTTCTTCACTCACACCAAGTTGAAAATATTCAAAAGGATTCTTGCCTCCCACACCCAAAAGCCGCTCTAATATAGCCAAAAATCCAGCTATGCTTGAGATTTTATCTTTTTGTTTTTTATCTAAAAACTCATTAGCTTTATTGATAAATTCATCAACCACACTTAAAGCTTTTGAAATATTTAAATCATCATTTAAAGCTTCCAAAATGGCTTCTTTAAATTCTTTACACTGGCTTTCATCTGCTTCTTGTATAGGATAAATACGCTTTTTTATGCGGTAGATTCTATCCAACCGCTTTTTAGCACTCAATAAATCTTCTTCAGCAAAATTCAACCCTGCACGATAATGCGTCCCCAACAGATAAAATCGCAAAATCTCTCCATCATAGTTTTTGAGAGCATCTTTAATAAAAAAGCTATTCCCCAAAGACTTTGCCATTTTTTCACCATTAATAGTTACAAAACCATTGTGAATCCAATACTTTGCGATAGTTTGATTTTCTGCACAACGCGTTTGTGAAGCCTCATTTTCATGGTGAGGGAAAAGCAAATCCGCCCCACCCCCATGGATATCAATAGCATACTGCCCACTATATGCCAAATGCTTTTTAATCATAGCCGAACATTCAATATGCCACCCTGGACGCCCTTTGCCAAAAGGCGATTCATAGCCAATATCCCCTATTCCCTTATAACTTTTCCACAACGCAAAATCTTTGGAATCTTTTTTTTGCTCGCTATTGTGGATTCTACTTTGCAATTCCAACTCAGCAACTCTCCCACTTAAAGAGCCATATTTAGAATCTTTAGCAACAGAAAGATAAATATCTCCATTAGGCGTTTGGTATGCAAACCCTTTGTCAAGCAATTCTTGAATCATTTCACAAATGCTCTCTAAACTCTCTGTTGCCTTTGGCTCAATATCCGCTCTCTCAACTCCCAAAGCTTCCATTTCATCAAGGTATTTTTGTATATAAGTTTTTGTAATCTCTGTGATGCTTAAACCTGTTTGGAGCGATTTATTGATAATTTTGTCATCAATATCCGTAAAATTTTTTGCAAAATACACTTTATAGCCATTTTCCCTCAAAACTCTTCTTAATAAATCAAAAACAATCGCACTTCTTGCATGCCCCAAATGAGAATCATCATACACCGTTGGACCACACACATAAAGTCGCACTTCTGGAGGATTAATAGGGATAAAATCTACTTTTTCTTTCTGGACACTATCATAAATTTTAAGCTGCATAAATTTCTCTTTTTTGGATTATAATCAAACTCTAAGTATAGCAAAATTATTTTTAATTTTAATAAATTGACCAAAACGATATTTACAAAGGATTTGCGAAGATTATGATAGAAAGAATTTTAAGTAGCTAAAAATAAAAGGTATTCTTAAAGAATCCCCATAAGGATTCTTTAATTTAAAATTATTGCAATGTATAAAGGATATTTGCTCCATCTTGATAGCTTTGAATCTTCATATTTCCAGCTTCATCGATAAGCAAACTTCTTGCATTTTTAATAGTTTCTGGGTAACTAATAGTTTGAGTGACTTTTTCTGACTTTGGATCAATCACAACAATTACATTATGATTTTTACTTAGTGCATAAAGCTCGCCATTGTGATAAACCATAGAAGTTACATAAAGATCACCCAAAGTTTTACCTTCTTTAAGTTCTGCTTGTGGAGTAAATTCTCCTGATAATGTTCTATCGCTCAATAAATATTTGCTAATTACAAAAGTTTTAGCATTTTTATTGTTTGGAGTTGTAGCCAAATAGAAATATTTTCCATCTGTTGCCATACTTGCTACATGGAAGAATTTAGACCTCACAGTATCCAAACGCCCTCTTCCTAAACCTTCTCCTTGTCCTTCAAATTTATCCGCACCTTCGATAAAGTCTGCATATTGTTTAGCATCATCAGCATTTGGATTTTGTTTAAATCTCAAGAAAGATTTATTAGACCCCATCAAAAGATACTTATCTTCCATATAAGGAATAATTCCAATAATTGGATCAATAGTTGCAGAGAAATAAGGATCGAGTTTGAAACTAGATTTTACCGCAAAATTATCATCCATTACAGCTACATCGTATTTAGAGCTTACAAGATATTCGCCGCGTATATAACTTAAAGTATTAATAGGTTGTGCAAAATCGATTTTTTGCTCTCCTGTAATTTTGAGAGTTTTATCTACATTTAAAGGCGCATTAGCACTATTATTATCAAATGTGATTCCAAGTTTTGAACTTGCTGGAGCAAAAGCATAATCAGGAGCTTTCACATCTCTTGGCCCTAAGAATGAAAAACTACTAAATTTGCCATTCCAATAATCTGTACTCCAAATGATATATTTAGGATTTAAACTAAATCTTACTGGGTCTCCTTGTCCTGCATATGGTGGAATACCAGTGCTTACAAAAGCTTGGAAAACATTAGAAGCAATAATCAAAGTTACAATTACCACAGAAGCAAAAGAAAGCTTAGTCCATTCTCTAAATTTTTTTCCAGCCATTTCCACATCAAATTCACCAAATTTTGGAGCAAACGCAAAAATCACACCAAGCAACAATACAACTGCCCAAAATACAACTTCTGCCCAAAAATAAGTATGGAGTCCAAATACTGCTAAACCAAATCCTTGGTCTAAATCACGCATTGCGTGCATTCCATATTGTGCAAAAGATTGATACAATCCAAATGCAGCCATAATCAAAATTGCAGCTATATATTTACCTTTCATACCATAGCGAACGATAAATAAAGCCATAACCCCAATGTAAATCATCGCCTCTCTTTGTCCCCAACATAAAGTACAAGGACTATCACCTAACATATATCCAAACACAACATTTGCAATACCAACAGGCAATAAAACAATCAATAAGCCCGCTAAACACATTAATGTGTAAAAATTCTTTACTTTTGCATTTTCATTCATTTTACAAGCCTTTTACAGATTCATATTAGTAAGGATTCCACCCGCCTTATGCGATACATAAAGCACAATCATAATTACCCACGAAATCATTACAAGATTAAAAGCCAATTTTTCTTTTTCTGGTTTTTTAATGATTAAAATCATTGCAATTAAAACCATAAGAAGTTCTAAAAACTCCATATTTTCTCCTTCTACAAATTTTCAAAACTCGGATTGCAAAACATAATGTTTTTGCAAAACGGACGAAATACTATCAAAAAAATTATTGCTATAAACTTAATTTTATAACATAAAGTTATTTTTTAATAAAAAAACTTTAATTTTTGTTACCAAAAAACACAATTTTTTATTTTATATTTATCCAAAAATCAAACTATATTTAAGAACGCCAAGTAGCAATCTAAACTTAAAATTTTGCAAAGTATGCCAAAATTTTAAGAAATTTTAATGTATAATTAAAACTTGTAATTTTAAACAATATAAATCTTTAAAAGGCTCTATCAATTCTTGTTAGAGAAAAAGAGAGAAAAGGTTTTCCACAAAATGAAATATCTAAAACTTAAGCTTTTTATTTGCATTTTATTTTTTAGTTCCATAGCATTTGCCTCACCTTTTGGTAATAAACTTATTGTCCCTATTATAGAGTTAGATACAGATTCGGAGCATTTTGCCTATGTTCCGGCTTTTGATTTAAAGGTTGGCGAAAGTGGAGAGATTATTCGTTGGTTTGACAAAGAACATTCCGGAATTGTCGCAATGGCAGCTGTAGTAGAAGTCAAAGATAATCGAGCCAAAATCGCTTTTGAACCTTTTGTGGGATTAGAGCAATCTGCATTTCCAACTCCGCTATTAAAACCCCAAAAAAATGATGAAGTGGTTTTTAGAAGCTTTAATGACAGAGCCTTTTTGATTGCACCAACACAAGATATTTATGAAAAAGTAAGAAACGCTTACCCCGATGTTACTTGGTTGCACCCAGATTTATTTGCAGCTTATTTAATGGATATAGGGCATACAGCTCCGGTTAAAGGAGACTTTAGAAAAATATGTGCTCAATATGCCACAGGAGTTGTTTATATCGTCAATCTCAATGAAGGACAGGCATTAGATTGCCAAACTTTCAGCCTTATCAAAAAAGACTATATCACAGGAAGAGCACCTATTGAAGAGAGAATGTTGCCTTTCTTCTCGCGGATTGGCTCTACAAATCAAGAATGGTTTTCCTATCTTATCAATGACAAGAGAACTCAGGATTATTATATTTATTTTGATGCTCTACTCAAGGGAGAAATCAAAGATGAAGATGCGACTTTCTTTGGTAGAATCACAAATTATTTTACACAAAGCATTAAAGATATTTTCTAAGGATTTCCTCTAAATGACTGAACAAAATATTCAAGATTTAAGAAAAATTGTTGGTAGTGAAGATTGCTATGATGATAAAGCACATTTAAGTGCATATTGCTATGATGCAACCAAAGAAAGAAAATATCCCGAATGTGTTGTTTTTCCTCATAACGAACAAGAAGTCAGCCAAATTCTAAAATACTGCAATACCCATAAGATTCCTATTGTCCCTCGTGGTGCTGGAAGTGGATTTACTGGCGGAGCTTTAGCGGTTAATGGCGGTGTTGTTTTGGCACTTGAAAAACATATGAACAAGATTTTAGAAATCGATATGGAAAATATGGTCGCTAGAGTGCAACCCGGAGTTGTTAATATGCAACTCCAAAAAGCGGTGGAAGCTGTAGGTTTATTTTATCCACCCGATCCTGCAAGCGAACATTACTCAACCTTAGGTGGTAATGTCAGCGAAAATGCCGGTGGAATGCGTGCAGCAAAATATGGAATCACCAAAGATTTTGTAATGGCATTGCGTGCGGTTTTGCCTAATGGAGATATAATCCGTGCAGGCAAAAAAACTATCAAAGATGTCGCAGGATACAATATTGCTGGGATTCTTATTGCTAGTGAAGGGACTTTGGCAGTGATTACAGAAATTACTCTAAAATTACTAAGCAAGCCAAAATACAAACAAAGCGCAATGGGAGTTTTTCCAAGTATTCAATCGGCAATGAATGCTGTGTATAAAACAATGGCAAGCGGTATAACGCCGGTTGCTATGGAATTTTTAGACAATCTTAGTATAAGAGCAGTAGAAGAAAAATTCCACAAAGGTTTGCCAATCCAAGCAGGTGCGATTCTTATTACAGAAGTTGATGGAAATCTACCCGAAGAGATAGATTTTCAAATATCAAAAATAAAAGAAAAATTTTATGAAAATGGTGCGAGTGATTTTATCCAAGCAAATAACGAACAAGAAGCAGCAAATCTTTGGTTTGCAAGGAAAAATGCTAGCCCAAGTATTACAATTTATGGTAGCAAAAAACTCAATGAAGATATTACTGTCCCTCGCTCAAAACTTCCAGAATTACTTGAAAGAATCCAAGAAGTCTCCAAAAAATATAGCGTTGTAATCCCATGCTTTGGGCATACAGGCGATGGAAATGTGCATACAAATGTAATGGTAGATGGCTCTAAACCAGAAGAAGTAGAAAAGGGGCATAAGGCTATCGAAGAGATTTTTAAAATTACCGTCGAACTTGGAGGCACTTTGAGTGGAGAACATGGCATTGGGCTTTCTAAAGCACCCTTTATGGAACTTGCCTTTACACAAGAAGAAATGGAATTATTTAGGGCAATCAAAAAAGCCTTTGATCCAAACAATATTTTAAATCCGGGCAAAATGGCATTATGAGAAAAACCTTCAAATATATGTTACAATACCCATTCAACAATAAAAGGAATTTTTATGATTTATGATGTGCAAAAAATACGCGAGATTCTACCTCACCGCTACCCTTTATTATTAGTGGATAGAATCACAGCTATTACCCCCAATCAAAGCATTGAAGCATACAAAAACATTACCATTAATGAAGAAATTTTCAATGGACACTTTCCGATACAACCCATTTATCCGGGAGTTTATATCATTGAGGGAATGGCTCAAGCAGGGGGAGTACTAGCTTTTATTAGTATGTTTGGAGAAGATTCTAGCAACAATGGCGATAAAATTGTTTATTTTATGAGTATTGATAAAGCCAAGTTTAGAAATCCCGTTACACCCGGAGATACTTTAGTCTATAAATTAGAAGTAGTAAAACAAAAAGGTGGCATTTGGGTATTACAAGGCTATGCTTATGTCAATGAAAAGCTTGTCGCAGAAGCTGAACTCAAAGCAATGATTGTCGATAAAACCAAAGAAAAGGGAAATTAAGTGAGTATTGCAAAAAGTGCCATTATCGCTCCTAGTGCTATTATAGAAGAAGGGGCAACCATAGGTGAAAATGTTGAAATTGGGCATTATTGTGTAATTGGCAAAAATGTTAAAATCGGAGATAATACAAAAATTTATAATCATGTAACCATTCTTGGCAATACAACTTTAGGCAAAAACAATGAAATTTATCCTAATGCAACCCTAGGGACAAATCCGCAAGATCTTAAGTACCACGGCGAACCAAACGAACTCATTTTTGGTGATAATAATAAAATCCGAGAATTTACAATGATAAATCCCGGAACAGAAGGCGGAGGGAGTAAAACTATCATAGGCAGCAACAATCTCTTAATGGCTTATGTTCATGTTGCCCACGACTGCATCATCGGCAATAATTGTATTTTGGCTAATGGTGCGACACTTGGAGGGCATATCATTATGGGAGATTATATTAATATCGGCGGTCTAACTCCGATTCATCAATTTGTAAAAATCGGCGATTATGCTATGATTGCGGGGGCTAGTGCCCTTTCTCAAGATATTCCCCCTTTTTGTATGGCAGAGGGAAATCGTGCTGTAATCCGAGGTCTCAATCTCCATCGCTTAAGAAAAAATTTCGAACACCATCAAGTTGATAAGATTCATAATGCCTATAAGCGTTTGTTTTTAGGGAATCGCCCTATCCGAGAGATAGCACAAGAAATTTTAGATGAAACCCCCACTGATGAAAATGTTATGAAAATGTGTAACTTTATTTTGCAATCCACAAGAGGAATCCCATTTATAAGGAAAAGTCTATGAGCGAGCGAATCTGTAATTTTTGCAAATCCAAAGAATCACCCAAAAATCCTCTCATTACAGGGAATAATGTCTGTATCTGCAAAAACTGCATTATTGCCTCTTATAGCTTACTTTTTGGCAATGAACCTCATTTGCCCGAGGAAATAGATTCACAACCAGAAGAAGATTTCAAAATTATGCCCCCAAAAGAATTAAAAGCGATTCTTGATGAGTATGTTATTGGGCAAGAAAAAGCCAAAAAGGTTTTTAGCGTCGCAGTTTATAATCACTACAAAAGAATCTTGCAAAACCCGCAAGAAGAAGATACAGAAATTTCTAAATCCAATATTTTACTCATTGGTCCAACAGGGAGTGGAAAAACCCTTATGGCACAAACCTTGGCAAAATCACTTAATATTCCTATTGCAATTTGTGATGCAACTAGCCTAACAGAAGCAGGATATGTAGGAGAGGATGTCGAGAATATCCTAACTCGCCTCTTACAAGAAGCTAATGGAAATGTGCAAAGAGCAGAAAAAGGAATTGTGTTTATTGATGAAATCGACAAAATTTCAAGACTTTCAGAAAATCGCTCTATCACAAGAGATGTTTCAGGTGAAGGAGTGCAACAAGCTCTTTTAAAGATTATTGAAGGAAGTGTGGTAAATATACCTCCAAAAGGGGGAAGAAAACACCCAAATCAAGACTTTATTCAAATTAATACCAAAGATATTTTATTTATCTGTGGTGGTGCCTTTGATGGATTAGAAGAAATCATAGAAAGAAGAATCGGAGGAAACACTCTAGGATTCCACCACCAAAAAAACACCAAAGTAAATTCACACAACCTTTTAGAAAAAGTAGAGCCTGATGATTTGGTTAGCTTTGGATTAATACCCGAATTAATCGGTCGTTTGCATATGATTGCTACTTTAGAAAAAATCACCAAAGAAGCAATGGTAAATATCCTACAAAAACCCAAAAATGCACTCACCAAACAATATAAACAGCTTTTTGCACTTGATGGTGTAGTTTTGACTTTCCAGCCTGAAGCATTAGAGGCGATTGCTGAGCTTGCTATCCAAAGAAAAACAGGGGCAAGAGGTTTGCGTTCTATTATGGAAGAAATTATGCTAGATATTATGTATGAGTTACCAGAATTAAAAGGTTATGAAGTAATCATTACAAAAGAAACTGTTTCTAAAAAAGAAAAACCTTTACTCATCAAGCAAAAGAAAAATGGCAAGAAAAGTGCCTAATTCATCAAAAGAGGAGAAAAATGTTATTAGATAGAATAATTGGTTGGTTTTCACACGATATTTCAATAGACTTAGGAACTGCAAATACAATTGTTATCGTCAAAGGACAAGGTGTTATTATCAATGAACCTTCAGTAGTTGCTGTAAGAAATGACAAATATGGGAAAAATAAAATCTTAGCGGTTGGTCATGAAGCAAAAGAAATGGTAGGAAAAACTCCCGGCAGTATTTTGGCTGTCCGCCCCATGAAAGATGGAGTAATTGCGGATTTTGATATGACAGAAAAAATGATTCGCCACTTCATCGAAAAAGCACATCGCAGAAAAGCTCTTATGCGTCCAAGAATCATTGTTTGTGTGCCTTATGGTTTAACAGGCGTAGAACGCAAAGCAGTTAGAGAATCTGCTATTAGTGCAGGAGCAAGGGAAGTGTTTTTGATTGAAGAGCCTATGGCAGCAGCTATTGGTGCTGGACTCCCTGTAAAAGAGCCTAAAGGAAGCTTAGTAGTAGATATTGGCGGAGGGACCACAGAGATTGGAGTAATCTCATTAGGTGGCTTGGTTATCTCAAAATCTCTTAGAACTGCTGGCGATAAACTAGATAATGCAATAGTTGATTATATAAGACGCAAATATAGCTTACTCATTGGAGAGAGGACGGGAGAGATTATTAAAATTCAAATCGGTTCTGCCATTAGCCTTGATGAGCCACTTTCTATGCAAGTCAAAGGACGCGATCAAGTGAGTGGATTATTAAATACCATTGAACTTACAAGTGAAGATGTTAGAGAAGCCATCAAAGAACCTCTCAAAGAAATTTCAAATGCTCTCAAAGATGTCTTAGAGCAAATGCCACCAGATTTAGCAGGTGATATTGTAGAAAATGGGATTGTCCTCACAGGCGGAGGGGCACTCATAAGAGGTTTGGATAAATATCTTTCAGAAATCGTAAAACTACCTGTTTATGTAGGTGAAGAGCCTCTTTTATGCGTTGCAAAAGGGACAGGAAAAGCATTAGAAGAGATTGATATTCTTCAGCAATTATCTTATGAGTGATGAATGAAAAAACTCTTTCTTTGGATTATCTTTATCACTATTGCTTTATTCCTTTCAATGCAAGTCTCCAAAGAAATACACACCAAAGTCCTTTTTTTAAGTGATAGCATCAAAATAGGTATTTTAAACCTAAACAACAATATTATCAATGCTATCACAAGGCATTTCAATCAAGCTGAACAAATCAAGCATTTAACCAATGAGTTAAAAAACAAAGAAAGCATTCAATATTCATTTGATTTTCTAACCAATCAGCACAATGAGCTACTCCATTCTATTCACTCCAATTTAGATTTAAATCTGCCTAATTTTCACCTTGTCCGCACAATCTCTCATGTCAATATCAATGATTATACAAAAATCTGGCTAGAGGTTGATCATCAAGAAACCATCACAAAAACAAAAAATGTTATTTTTGGGCTTATCCACAATAATCAAGTTGCAGGAATCGCCACACTCTCAAATGGTAGATTCATAGGATTTTTAAATGGTGATGAAAAATGCAGTTATAGCGTTATTGTAGGTCCCAACAAATCGCCGGGTATTGCAAAATATGACCCAAACAAAGGTTTTATTATAGATTACATTCCTTTGTATCCAAAAATTCAAGTGGGGGATAATATCTATACAAGCGGTTATGATGAGATTTTTTATCCCAATATTTTAGTAGGTCAAGTAGAATCAATCGAAGAAAGACAAAACTATCAAATCGCCACTATCAAACTTGCCTCAAACCAAACTTCGCAATTTTACTGGCTAGTTGATATAGACAACCAAGAACGCAGCTTTCTTCAAAACAATTCCAACTCACAACAAAACAGCAATCAAAAATAATTTTACTAAATAAAATATTTTTAACCTTAAATATCTAAAAAAATGGTAAAATAAGTTTGTAAAAAGTCATTTTTTCTTTAAACTTAAAATAAATGGCTTTCTTCACATCTTCTTATCGAGAGTTAAAAATATTTTATTTTTAACTATTTTTTAAAAAGGATGAAAATGGAAAGAGAACAAGTCCTACTTCAAAAAGCACAAGAAAGGCTTAAAGAAATCAATAAATTTCCTGCCTTAAAAAAGGGAAATAGCATCAAAAAAATGCTAAAAGAAAATGGTATCTCAAGAAGAGATTTTATGAAATGGGCAGGTGCAATGACTGCTATGTTATCTCTCCCTGCGAGCTTCACACCACTTACTGCAAAAGCTGCTGAAGTTGCAGATAGATTGCCTGTGATTTGGTTGCACTTAGCAGAATGTACAGGTTGTAGTGAAAGCTTGCTTAGAAGTGATGGACCGGGTATTGCGAGTTTGATTTTTGATTATATTTCACTTGAATACCATGAAACCATTATGGCTGCCTCTGGTTTTCAAGCAGAGCAAAATTTAGAAGATGCCATTGAAAAATACAAAGGACGCTATGTATTAATGGTAGAAGGTGGCGTCCCCACTGCACTAGAAGGACAATATCTAACAATCGGTGCTCATGGCAAAACCGGTTTAGAAAATGCAAAAGAAGCTAGCGAGCATGCTGCAGCAATTTTTGCAATTGGCACCTGTTCTAGCTTTGGTGGAATCCAAGCTGCAAATCCAAATCCAACAGCCGCTAAACCTTTAAGTGCTGTTACAAACAAACCTGTTATCAATGTCCCGGGTTGCCCTCCTAGCGAGAAAAATATCGTTGGAAATGTTATTCACTTTATTCTTTTTGGCACATTACCTAGTCTTGATGCCTTCAATCGTCCAAAATGGGCTTATGGACTTAGAATCCACGATTTATGCGAAAGAAGAGGACATTTTGATGCAGGAGAATTTGTGCAAACTTTTGGTGATGAAGGTGCAAAAAATGGATATTGCCTCTACAAAGTTGGCTGCAAAGGACCTTATACTTTCAACAACTGCTCAAAACTAAGATTTAATTCCCACACAAGCTGGCCGATTCAAGCAGGGCATGGTTGTATCGGTTGTAGCGAACCAAACTTTTGGGATACTATGGGACCATTTGAAGAACCACTTGGAAACAAAATCTATGATGTCCCTTTCTTTAGCGGTCAAGATAGAACTGCGGACAATATAGGAATCACATTATTAGGAGTTGCAGCAATTGGTATGGCAGCACACGCAATCTTATCTGGCGTTAGAAAAAATAATAAAGGGGAATAGATGACAAAAAGAATTATTGTTGATCCAATCACTAGAATTGAAGGACATTTAAGAATTGAAGTCATTGTAGATGAAAACAATGTAATTACTGATGCTTATTCTAGCTCGACTTTATGGAGAGGAATTGAAGTTATCGTAAAAAACCGCGATCCACGAGATGTAGGCTTTATGGTGCAAAGAATCTGTGGAGTTTGCACCTATTCACACTACAAAGCAGGGATAACCGCAGTAGAAGACGCACTAGGTATCAAAGTGCCTTTTAATGCACAAATGGTAAGATCTTTGATGAATGTTTCTCTAGTTTTACATGATCATTTGGTGCATTTCTATCACTTGCATGGGCTTGATTGGTGCGATATCACACAAGCACTAAAAGCAGATCCCAAAAAAGCTTCCGAACTTGCCTTTAAATATGTAAAAAATCCAATTGCAACAGGAGCAGATGAGCTAAAAGCGGTGCAAGAAAAAGTAGCGAAATTTGCTAGCTCTAAGCAAGGTTTAGGACCTTTTGCAAACGCATATTGGGGACACAAGACTTATCGCTTCTCACCAGAACAAAACCTAATTGTGCTTTCACACTATCTAAAAGCACTTGAAGTGCAAAGAGTAGCTGCAGAAATGATGGCAATCTTTGGTGCAAAACAACCACACCCACAAAGCCTAACTGTCGGCGGAGTAACTTGTGTTGCAGATATTTTAGACCCATCAAGATTGGGAGATTGGCTCACAAAATACAAAGAAGTATCAGATTTCATCAATCGTGCCTACTATGCAGATGTTGTTATGGCAGCAGAAGTTTATAAAAATGAACCAAGTGTTTTAAAAGGTTGTGGAGTAAAGAACTTTATGAGTTATGCAGAGATCCCCGTCAATCACAATGAAACACTTTATAGTAGCGGTATTGTCCGCAATGGAGATATTTCAAAACTCTTTGAGATCAATGAAGATTTAATCACAGAAGAAGCCACACATTCATGGTATCAAAATGACAAAGCACTTCACCCTTATGAAGGCGACACAACTCCTAACTACACAGGGTTTGTTGATGCAGATACTATCGGACCAGATGGCACTCCTATCAAAACAAAAGCTTTGAATCTCGAAGGCAAATATAGCTGGATTAAATCTCCTCGCTACAATGGAGAGCCAATGGAAGTTGGACCACTAGCTGCAATTGTTGTCGGACTTGCAGCCAAAAATCCACGCATTACAAAAATTGCTACACAATTCCTAAAAGATACAGGATTGCCTATTGAAGCACTCTTTACCACTTTAGGAAGAACCGCTGCAAGATTATTAGAATGCAAACTCTCCGCAGATTATGGGATTGAAGCTTTCAACTCTCTAGTAGAAAATCTCAAAACAGGGGATCAAACCACTTGTGCTCCTTACAAAATCGATAGCAATAAAGAATACAAAGGACGCTATATCGGAAATGTGCCACGCGGTATGTTGAGCCACTGGGTGAGAATCAAAGATGGCGTTGTTTCTAATTATCAAGCTGTTGTGCCTAGCACTTGGAATGCAGGACCAAAAGATTCTAAAAATCAAATGGGACCTTATGAAGCTTCTTTGGTAGGGACAAAAATCCAAGATCTTACTCAACCATTAGAAATTATCCGCACTATCCATTCTTTTGACCCTTGCATTGCTTGTGCAGTTCATCTAATGGATACCAAAGGAAATGAAATCGGACAATACAAAATTGATCCAATCGCCATAGGTTGCAATATCTAAGGGAGAAATTATGGAAACAAAATACAAACCCGTCTATGAATTTTCAGGATTGACAAGAATATTTCACTGGATTAGAGCATTTGCAATCTTTGCTCTAATTGCTACTGGATTTTATCTTGCTTATCCATTTTTATCTGCTAATCCACAATATGATGTCTATTCACTCTCAAGAATCTGGCATGTTATCATCGGATTTGCATTGATTGCAGTTTCTATTTTTAGAATCTATCTTTTTATATTTGCAAAAGAATGTCAAATAGAACGCCGCTCTTTTTTGGATTTTATTAACCCTATTATTTGGATAAAGATTCTCAAAACCTATTTATTATTAGGCGGACATCCACACAATAAAGGCGCATACAATCCATTACAACTAGCAACTTACATAGGTTTAATGCTCTTAATCATTGCTATTTCTCTCACAGGTCTTATCCTTTATGCTCATGTTTATCATGAAGGGCTTGGAGGTTTTATTATGAGTTTTACTAGACCTCTTGAAGTGCTTTTTGGAGGAATTGCTAATGTGCGTTTAGTCCATCATATCTTAACTTGGGCGTTTATTATTTTTATTCCTATCCATATTTATATGGCAAGCTGGAATGCAGTAAAATTCCCCGGTTCTGGTATTGATACCATCATCAGCGGTTTAAAATTCGAAAAAGACGAACAACACTAGGAATACATTTGAAAATTCTCATTCTTGGTATTGGAAATATTCTTTTTGGAGATGAAGGGATTGGAGTGCATCTCTCCAACCTCTTAAAGCTCAATTATTCTTTTGAGGGCAAACACGAAGTCGATATTGTCGATGGAGGGACTATGGCACAGCACTTAATCCCTATTATCACAAATTACGATAGAGTTTTAATCCTTGATTGTATCGATGCAGATAATGCACAAATAGGGGATATTTATTTTTTTGACTTTAGTGCGATTCCAAACAACATCACTTGGGCTGGAAGTGCCCACGAAGTAGAAATGCTCCAAACTCTAAAAATGATTGAAATGTTAGGTGATTTACCTCCTACAAAAATCTTAGGCGTAAAACCATTTATCATTGGTAGTGACCCAACATTTGAATTATCACAAGAAATACTAAAAGCAGCTAAAACTATGGAAGCACAAGCTATAAAGTATCTCCACGAGTTTGGCATTCAAACTCGCAAAAAAGACAATAGAGATTTACAAGAAATCGCCCATCTTTCTTACAAAGGCTTTTAATTTGTTTGTCGCATTAGATTTTTCTTTGATTCACAATCTACAATCCCCAAACACAATCAAAAACTTTTTTCTTAAAAATCTCTTTTGGAGTGCAAAATCGTTTCATTTAGAAGCACAAGCGATACAAAACAATGCCAAAAATTTTATATTAGAATTACAAGGGGAGCAACAAAAGCTTTTAGACTTCACAAACCACCTCTCCCAAAGCCTTCCGCTCTCACTGCAATGGGCTTTTAAAGAATTGCGTATCTTAGAAAATCTCTCACAAAATAACAAAATTTCCCCAAATAACGAAATTTCAAACTTTCTAACACCCATAGAATTACAAGAAATCACACACAAGCAATCCCCAAATTTTTGCAATCTATGGCAGAATTTCATCGATTTCAAACTAGAAAAAATCACCCTTTTAAAAGACAATCAAAAACTCCCCCTCAAACACGCAAAAGACCTACAAGAATCTTTAAGCTTTTTAAGTCAGTTATTAAAAGAGGGAAAAAGTATTTTTATTAAAACCATTTTTGGCAAAAAAGAATTGCTTTTATTAGACGAAAAGAATCCCACAAAAATCAATACCCCCTATCTCTTTATGCCCTTTTGCCTAAACAACGCACAATCTATCTTTAGAATCTCCAATGAAGAAAGTCAAGCTCTAGCCACACTCGAAAAGCCCATTATCCACCTCAAGCCAAAAGCAATCCTTAAAGACTTTTTTTGTTTGGATGAAGTCCCTTGCATTTTGCCTTTTGATCCTATTTTATTGCTTCTTACTAAATTTTTAGAATCTTATAGCGGATTATATCTTTTAGAGCCTAGAGAAAAAATCCAAAATGGAATTTGCTACTTCATAAAAGAAGAAAAATCTCCCCTCACTATAACCGTGGCTAAAAACTCTTTGATTTTGCAGCACACAGCACAAAAAGCCCCCAATACACCCCACCCAGAATTAGAATCCTTCCTACAAACCATACAAGAAGAAAATCTAAAAAGCCTCAATGCCCTCTATTTGGGCGAAGATTCAACGCATTTTATGGTATATTTCAATGGAAGCTTTAAAACCCCTATTGAATTTAAATTTGAAACAAATTTTCACATTATTTTAAACACCCTAAAAACGCTCAATTCCACCACACAATCTTTGCTAAAAAACTTCACCAATGCCAACTGCGAACTCATCAAACAACTAGAAACCTTACCCACAGATTCTAAGCCCTCGACCAATCTCTTAGATCTTATCGGAATGTGCGGAATCTTGCTAGATTTGCAAGCCAATACCCTAAAAGATTCTACAAAAGCAGTTTTGCAATGTGCCTCACAATTCCTCGGCAGCAAAGGACCGCGGATTGACTTTAGATTAGAAAAAAACGAAGAAGGCAAAATCTACCTCGATACTTTACGCACTTTGCGTTCTGTAATGAGCTTCAAACTTGCCGGAGTTGAAAAAGAATTATTATGTTTTGGTATTTTGGATTCTTTTGCTGAATTTTTTGCAAATTTAAGTCGAGATATGGAAGAAAACTACAATACAAAAGGCATTATTATTAGCGGAGAACTCTTTTTAAACAAACAATTCATCGATCAATTTATACATTATCTACCAAAAGATTCGGATATTTTTCCAAATAGCATAATGTTTTTTACACCACTTCACTAAAACTTTGCAGATTATAAGATTTTATTTACAAGCACATAAAGCTTACAAGCCTTGAATTATATTAAGTTTATAGTAGCTAGATTTTGAAGTTTGCCCTATTGAGAAACCACATTTCCCCCAAAGAAGCAAAATGTCAAAAACTTCTTTGGAGGTATATTTAGTTCGGATAAGGAAACTATAATCTCTTGATTTACACTCTTAAAAAATATATATTTGTTCTAAGATTTTTGCTTCCTTGCTTTCACCTCCTAAAGTATTTTAGAATCCCAAAAGACTATTCAAAAGCATTGAATTTCTTTCAAGATTCTAAAAAGAATCAAAGCAATCAAACTCCATTGATTAATTTAACTCTTTTTAGAATCTTTAGCCTAGGATTAACCTAAGCTAAATGATATTAATAAGTAATAGCCATACAAGGATTATTTGTCTTAGCATTATCACTTACAATACATAATCTACCTTTTTCCCTACCTTCATTAATCTCAATACTTGTTTCTTCTTCAGCAGGTAATTCTAAAACTTCTCTTTTGTAGTTTAGATAAGCTAATCTTGCATCATATCCACCATTATTATTGACGGTATCATCACCTTCATAGCCATTGTCTTCATTGTCTCCATTGTTTCCATTGTCGCCACCGCCATTGTCAGGATCGCTTGGATCTGGATTTGGTGTTGGATCTGGATTAGGATTAGGATCTGGGTTTGGATCTGGATTAGGATTAGGATCTGGGTTTGGATCTGGATTAGGATCAGGATCTGGATTAGGGTTTGGATTAGGATTAGGATTAGGATTAGGATCTGGATTTGGATCAGGGTTTGGATCAGGTGTTGGATCTACCGGTTTAGATGGCTCTAATGGAATAAGTGGAATCGAATCTATAGGAAGAGGAACATTAATATTATCTTGAATATCATTTTGTACCAAAGCATCAACCCCATAGTAAGTAAAGCTTCCTTTAGCTCCTCCTGCCATTACATCAATGTCTTGAGCTTGATTAATCTTAAGATCGTTGATAAATCCTTCTCTTATGCCATTAATGGTTGTTACATAGCCATCAACTTCTTTGATTAGATTTGCCAAATCGGTGCCTTTAAGCACTTTAATTTGATGATCGATAATGTTTGCAACTTCTGTTTTGAGGTCGCTTCTTTGTTGTTTCATGGCTTCAAGATCTTTTTTCATCAACGCAATATACTGGGGTTTCATCCCTATTTGCTCTGCCTTTTTAATATCTTGCTGTAACTTTGCAATTTCACCATCCAAAGTTTCAACTTGATTTTTAATATTTTCTACTTGCGTATTGAGTTGTGCTCCTTGATTGTTTAATTCTTGTGCTTTATTTAAAGCATCAGCAAGTTTCTTCAAAGTATCCTCAAGCGTTTTAATATCAGCTAATTTACCATTAATTGTATTTTTTAGATTTGTCATACCGCCTTTAATGGAATCTCTGTATTTGCTTGTAGCGTTGGTATAGGCATCTCCGCTAAAAAGATTCGAGTGAGTTTTGGTTACTGCATTGCTGTTGCTACCATTATACCCATCATAAAAAGCACGCAAGAAATTAATGGATTGTTTGATAGATTCTTTTAGCTGTGGATTATTTTTATCAATCAAAATATTATTTAAGAAATTAGTAATTTTACCATCTGCAGTTCCTTCGCCCTCTCCGCTATTGATTACTTTTAGAATGTTATTAAGTTGCGTGATGATAGTATTCAAAGTAGCTTGTGTTGATAAGCCATCTTTATCTTCGATAGTTACTCCATAATCTGCTTCCAAAATATCATTGATAATAATTTGAGGGAGATATGTATTAATCAAAGTCGTGTAATCACCGCTTGTGTTGAGATGATCGTCCCCAAAAACATTTGAATTTTTGACTGAAGTAACCCAAGTGTAATTGTAATTAGTAACTTTTAAACCTTGACGATTACCGACTGTGTTTTTGAAAATTTGATCATTTTCTGGTTTATCATAGCTTGTAAATTTTACTGTATTGCCATATTTATTTCTATCAGCATCTGCAACTTGCTTAACGCCATCAATTGCACCTTTAGCTGTATAATAAATAAAACCAGTAGCTTGATCTATGTTATATCCATCCCTATCAAAAATAATACCCGAACCAAATGGACTTGGATCTGTTATATGAGTGTTATAAACAATATTGATATTATTGAAAGTATTGCTACCAGTCATTGAATGATAAAAGGTAGCAATTTTGAGACGACTATCTTTATTCTCTCCCAAAGCACCTGCTGGCATAAATTTTGAATCTTCGTTGTAATAAAGGAAAATATTGCCAATAGAGTTACCAGAACCAAGTTGTGAGGTAAATCCTCCCATTGCTGTATTTGCACTACTCCCAAAGCCTGTAACCACAGCAGTTTGTAAAGTCCCGATTTTATTCAAAATCAAGCCATCAATGGTTGTTTTACCTTTACTTGCATTTTCAATCTTTCCTGCAAATCCGCCCATATACATATTTGATCCAGTGTATCGATTAGAATACAAAAAGAGATTTTCAATATTATTCAAAGAAACTTTTTTAATGTTAATGTCTCCATTCCTACTATTGATTACCCCTGCAAATCCGCCCATATAGCCAACATCATTGATAGCTCCACTTAAATTAATGTTATTTAGCGTAACATTCTCGATATTTCCACCATTGATTTGCCCTGCAAAAGCACCAAGGTGCAATGTATCTACTAGTGGAATATTTTCTGTACTCACTCCATTAATGGTTAGATCTTTGATAGTGCCTCCACCAATTTTGCTAAAAATACCTACAATATCTGTGCCACTCTCTGAGGATACATTTGAATTTGTAAGCTTAATATTCAACATTGTATAGCCATTGCCATTGAAGATTTTATTAAAACCGACAGATGTAAAAGCACCATTATTGAAATTAAGATCGCCGATTAATTTAAACTCTTCTATATCTCTTGTTTCTCTTGCACCACTATTCCAAGCAGTTGCAAAATCATTCCAACCTTTTGTAGTACCAATGGTAATGATATTGTAAATACTTCCCATATTAGCAACAGTGCCTGCTCCATCGTTAGTATAAGTTTGTTTAATCCAATTATCTGTATAGGTTTTATTTTTAAAAATATCCATTGTCATTTGGACTTTAATATCAGCTATGCTATCAACACCAACTCCATGAAATCCCATAAGCTCGATATCATTCTTCTTTGTAACACCCTCAGCGTCCAAAAAGATTTTATTTCCTACTATTTTTAGGCTACCGGTATGATTGAAATTCCCAAGCACACCATTTCTATCTCCGCCATTATAAGTTCTATTCCTTACTTCTTTACCTACCAAAATAATATGATTTGCTGTGATATTCCCCATATTGACAATATTGCCCCTCACTTCATTAGGACTAAACACAGGGGAGAAATTTACTGCATTTTGATCGCCATTTTGTTTGGCTGCATCTACAAATTGATTGAGTGCTTTATCCAAACTTGAAGTAAAAGCTCCAAATTTATTTGCATTGACACTCGCCCCTTGTCCTATTAACACTCCACTTGGATTGACTAGATAGATATTATTGCCATTGCCATTGAGAGTTCCTAATATCTTAGAGGCTTTGTTGGAATAATCAAGATTCAAAAAGGCTTTGCCACTTCCGTTAAAATTTACCCTTTCTCCATTATTAATATTAAATCCACCACCCCACGCAATTACATGGTTTTTGTTATTTCCTGTGATAGTCATTGTTCCACTATTTTTGATAATGCTTCCGCTTCCATGGATAAATTTACCACCAGCAGGTAAAGCCGCTAAGTTTTGAGACAATAACACACTAGCGATGATAGAAATACCAATTTTGCTAATGGTTTTGGAATCTTTTTTGGATTCTTGAATCTTTTTAGGATTCTTAGTAAGTTTTTGGGGTTTTGAGTTTTTGAGAGTGTTTAAAGAGTTAGTTAAAGGCTTATTTGCCCCCCCCCCCCCATACTACGACAGAATTAGGATTGTTTGACATTTTATCTCCTTTATAAGATATTTAAATTTATAAAATAAAGAAAAGTCTTTTTATTTATAAATTCATAAAGAGAATTATACTACTAAATTGAGATAAAATTGATGAAATAAAAATAAAATAATTATAACAAAATTATATAAATGATTTAGTAAAAGTTAAATAATAATTTAATCTTTATAATTAGGCTTGATGATTAGCTTCATAGAAAATCATCAAAGTTTTGTCAAAAAATCTCAAATCCACTTTCTAGCTTTCCAAAAACCAAAAATAAATGTGTAAAATTTTCACATTGAATTGCAATCTTTGTAAATTTCTTTAAATACTTTGAATGCTATAAAAATTCAAGCAAGAGGATTAGTGGGTCAGTCTCATTGTCTGTTTGGCATTTTTGAGGGCAGATTCAAACTTCACTTAGGGAGTTAGCCTCATCATAACTAAATATCAACTTATCTCATTCAAAAATAGAATCTAAAATCGTTTGGATATATTGACTTTCATCAAATTCTATCAAATCTTCTGCACCCTCTCCCACTCCGATATACAAAATAGGCACTCGCAAGGTATGAATAATGCTAAAAATCGCTCCGCCTTTGCTTGTGCCATCAAGCTTGGTGATAATCACACCATCAACTCCGCCTAATGTTTGACTAAAAATTTTTGCTTGATCAAGACTTGAAGTGCCTTGTGTGCCATCTAAGATGAGTATTTTCCTATGTGGTGCGCCCTCTTTGGCTTTGTTGCAGATTCGGACGATTTTTTGTAATTCGTTTTGTAAATTGCTTTGGTTGTGCAATCTCCCTGCAGTATCAATAATCACACAATCTAGATTCTTAGCTACTGCTGAAGTAATCGTATCAAACGCCACTGCTGAAGGATCATGCCCTTGTTTGGAAGAAATTACAGGGATTTTTAGTCGCTCTCCCCAAAGGCTTAATTGCTCGATAGCTGCTGCCCTAAAAGTATCTCCAGCACCCAAAATCACGCTTTTGCCTTGTTTTTGGTATAAATTTGCAAGTTTGGCAATCGTGGTAGTTTTGCCCGCTCCATTGACACCTACAATCAAATCTACACAAGGCTTAGCATTGACTTGTTTTGCCTGCACTTTGTCATAATAGCTCTCGCCTCTAAAAAGTCTAAGCAAGGCAACTTCAAGCTCATTTTTGCTGATTTCTTCACCTAAGGGAGATAAAATCATTTCGATTAAATCATAATCCATATCTGTGGCAATTAGCACTTCTTCTAATTCTTCTTTGGTAAGCTTTTTGTGTGCTTTTGGCAATAACTCCTTGATATTTTGGGTGGTTTTTTGCAAGGTTTTTTTGAGAATGTTAAACATTATTTTGCCCTCATTTTTGCTAAATTTTGAGATAAATCAAACTCGATCATTTCTTCTGGAATCGCACCTAAATAATGGATAATGTAGTCTCCCTTTTCATCATACAAAACAATCAAAGGTATTCCCTCAAGCCCCTCTAATGCTTTGAAAAACTCCGCTCTATTTTCTTTGAATGCTACTGGAAAAGTAATTTTGTTTTCTTCGATGAAAACTTGCATTGTTTGATTGAAATCCTCTACTTCTCCGACCAAATCATCAATTCCGATTCCAAAAATTGTGATTTTATCTCCAAATTGCTTTTGAAGATTCTCTAAATGAGGCAAAATCCCAACACAAGGCTCACACCAAGTCGTAAAAAAGAACAAAACTTTGATGTTTTCTTTGTTGGAGGTGATTAGCAAATCTTTGAGAGTGTTTTTTTGGGTGGGTTCGATATTTTTAAAATTATTTTTATAAGATCGTGGGATTTTTTGATTAATTGCAATCTTATCTCCATTATTTGCTATAATTTCTAAATCCTCTAAATACTCTTGTTTGAGGGTGTCTTCTTGTGCCTCTTGAATGCTTTTTTCACAAGCTCCAAAGAATAAGCCCACACACAACAAACAAAATAGTATTTTTAGCTTTTTCATCAATCTATCCTTAATATTTTGGGCGAATTATACACAACAAAGATAAAACTGCATTTTAATTTTGTCGCAAAAAAAGATACTTCAAGGGAGAATCTTTAAAATTTCCAAATTTTTCTACCACTTCTAAAGGCAATTTAATCTCGATATTTCCATAAACATAAGGCATAATTTCATAAGGTTGATAAACAAACACAATCCCATCATAGCTCAACAATATCGCATCAGATACTTTAAAATTTTCAAAAGTGATATAATCTTTTACCTTTTCTTTGGCGGCTATATCTTGATACTTTTCCCAAAGAATCTGTTTTAACTCCAAATTATTTAAATCAATGATTTCATTAAGCTCTACTATGCCCTCTTTTTTGGACAATACAACTCCCCATTTACCATGATTCCCATGTGCTCCCCCTGTGTATAAATAACTCATTTTTTCAAAAACTAGCAAATTTTCATCAAAATAATACAATTTATCTTCGGTAATCTCTTCTAAAGGAAACTTTTTAAGATATTCTTCGACATTTAAATCGCCAATATCTTTTAGATACTCTTGCATTGACTCTTCTGCCTCTTTCAAAAAAACTTGTTGGGCATTTGTGCATTCAAATTCTTTTTGATACATTAATTCTAATAAATTTTGGATTTTTGGATTTTTGGAGCACACTATAAGCATTGAAATATTACTCGGACTTGCCTGTGTTTGCCGATAAACAATCTTTTGGGATTTGATTGCAAAAGAATCTAGTATTTTTGCATTGTCTCCTACTATCTTGCTTTTTTCTAATGTAAATTGATATTTGCCACACTGCAAAGATGATTTATCCAAACCTACTTCACAGCCTTTATATCCATTAGCATAAATCCCCCCAAATAAAATTCCATTATGATCTCTAGCGACATATAATTTTCCATTTTCAAATTGATAAGTTTCATAAATAGAATCTTGCGTCTCTTGTGCAAAGAGACTTGGCACAAAAACTCCACACGACAAAACTGCACTAACAATTATATTTTTAATCCCCATTATCGCCTCCATAATTTGAATTATTTTATAAAGATTCTAACATTATTTTAGAATTTTTATCTTAAACTATTGATTTTTTTAAAAAGCATTGTTATAATTCTAGCCTTGCTTTTATGCGGGAGTAGCTCAGTGGTAGAGCATAACCTTGCCAAGGTTGGGGCCGCGGGTTCGATCCCCGTCTCCCGCTCCATTATTTTAAAACTAAAAATAATAAATAGCATAGCCCGGGTGGTGAAATGGTAGACACAAGGGACTTAAAATCCCTCGGACATTGCGTCCGTGCCGGTTCAAGTCCGGCCTCGGGCACCACTTATTTTTCTAAGGCGACATAGCCAAGCGGTAAGGCATGGGCCTGCAAAGCCTTGATTCCCCAGTTCGAATCTGGGTGTCGCCTCCAAAGCTTTGCGTTTGAAATAGATTCGGGAGATGGCTGAGTGGTCGAAAGCGGCGGTCTTGAAAACCGTTGAGGGTCACACCTCCGGGGGTTCGAATCCCTCTCTCCCGGCCATTTACACTTTTCTATCCTTTTATTTTTGTTTCCATTCATTCCACAAACTGCGTAAAATACGATGTTTAATCTATCCTATCTATTTCTAGTGATTTCTATTGATTTGCCTTTATGTTATATCAAAAGTATATATGATAGTATACATAAAAAATTTTGCGGTATACATAAAAGGATACATTATGCAATTCACTAATGACAGGCAACTCAAAACACTTCCAAAAGAGAAGAAAGAATTACCTTAAATCGCCCAAAATTAACACACTTTCTTAAAATTCTAAATTGCTAATTACAGCCTTGCCATCGTCCATATTCAAAAGGGATTCCTAGATTATCACACCATTTGCCAATCAACATATTTTCGATTTCATCAAGATTTTTCCCAGCATAATAACCAAACACAGGGGGAGCTATTGTAACCCCAATTTGCGATAATTTCAACATGTTCTCCAAAGCAATTTGGCTAAATGGAATCTCTCGTGGCGCCAAAAGCAATTTTCTTTGCTCTTTTATCATCACACTAGCACAACGCGTTATTAGAGTATCGCTAATCCCACAAGCAATTTTGGCTAAAGTATTTTGTGAGCAAGGAATCACCACCATTGCTTCACACACAAAAGAACCGCTTGCAATACACGCACCTAGTTCATCATCTCCAAATAAAAATACCTTAGAAACTCTGCTTTTGATTTGCTCAAACTTTTGCGTTTCTTGAATATTTTCTTCTGAAGATAAAACTCGTTTTGTCCCCTCTGAAATCACACAATATTTTTCTATCTCTTTGGGTAATGATTCTAAAAATTTCAAACCAAGTCCCGCTCCACTTGCTCCACTAATACCGACAATAACCCTCTTCACTGCAACTCCCCCCTTCCCTCATCGATAATTTTTACTTCATAAGTTTTCTTCCCTCCTAATGCTTTAGCCTTTATTACATCGCCGATAGCAGCATGCTTAAGTGCTTCTAAAATAAATTCCAAAATTACACCCTCTTCTTGCACGCTTACAATGATTTTATCTCCCTTTTTAACCACTCTCTTAGCAATCAATCTATCTTTGGTTACAAGCACATTTTCTGGGGTATAAGACCTCACAGCCACTTTCCCTAATTCCCCTTGCTGCATCAAATCACTACCCACTTTATCAAAAGGAATCTCCACTATACGCGCATTTTGATAAGTGATAGTTTGTCCGCCACTAATCTCTGATGCTGTAATAATCCCCTCTAAAGTCGCATCAACATTGTATTTAAAAAACACTTTTCTATTCCGCCCTTTATCCTCTACTACAATCTCAAAAGTCCCCTCTTTGCGTTTTAAAAGCTTTGGATGAAAATCAATCTCCCTAACAGATTGCGCATTAAAATCAATTGGTGTAATCTGTTCTAAGTCAATTTTTCTTATCTTGATATTATTTTTTTTATATTCTTGCAAAAATAATCCTGCAATGTATTTTTTAATCCCCTCCACATCTCCTTTTATTCCTCTTTTAAAAGTCACAACAGCAGATTTTGCACCTACCTGCACCCCTTCTTTTTCAAAAAGCGTAATAAGCTGCGAACTTTTGATTTGATAATTGCTAGAATTTTTGGGTATCTCCAAAACCAAAAAATCATTTGTTATTTGTGGAAATATTTCCTTTGCATAAATTTTATTTTCTTTAAAATGATATTCCTCTTCCAAAATAAAATACTCCAACCCATTCAAACAAACTGCAAAAATCAACAAAAACCCAAGAATCTTTTTAAACATTTATTCGCCCTTTAGTTTCAAACGAGAAATACGCAAAGCATTTGCTACAACACTCACCGAGCTAAATGCCATCGCCCCTCCTGCAAATGCTGGTTGCAAAACAATCCCAAAAGCAGGATACAAAACCCCTGCTGCAATAGGAATCAAAACCACATTATAAACATAAGCAAAGAAAAGATTTTCTTTGATATTTTTCAGTGTCGCAAAAGAAATCTCAAAGACTTTATAAACCAAACTCAAATCATCTCTCAAAAGCAATATATCGCCAACTTCTTTTGCTAAATCTGTGGCATTAGCAAAAGAGATTCCAAAACTCGCCTCTTTGAGAGCTAATGCATCATTAATCCCATCTCCGACAAAACACACTCCACCTTTTGCCTGAAGTTGCTTAATAATTTCTGCTTTTTGCATTGGACTTACCCCTGCATAATATTCTGTAATCCCGATATTTTGAGCAACCTTTTTCACACTCTCTACATTATCTCCACTCAAAATTACAGATTCTATGCCTATATTTTGTAGAGATTCTACCATTTCCCTTGCGCCCTCTTTAATAGAATCTTGCAAATAAAACAAAGCCAAAATCTCACTTTTATTACTAAATGCAATAACATTCTCTCGGTTTTGTGTGATTTTTTTATCTATTATTGTTTCAATCCACTCCAAAGAACCCAAAAAATACTCATCATTTGCGTATTTTGCCCTAACGCCTTTTGCGATAATGTATTCCTTTTCTTCTAAAACAATCCTTTCTTTTTTTGCTTTTAAATATTCTACAAAAGCCTTTGCAATAGGATGTGGATTATTTTCTTGCATCGCATAGCACAAAGAAACAATAAGGTTTGAATCATGACTAATAAACTCTACATTTTTGATAGAAATCTCGCCTTTAGTGAGTGTGCCTGTTTTGTCAAATACAATTGTTTTAATTTCCCTTGCTCTTTCATAAACTTCTGGTGTTTTAATAAGAATCTCGCTCTTTTTGGCTCTCATACTCGCACATACAATCGCTAGTGGCACTGCAAGCCCCAAAGCACAAGGACAAGAAACCACCAAAATTGCCGCTGCAATAGACAAACTAAAGGCAAACCCTTCTCCCATCATCCACCAAAAGAAAAATGCCACCACACTTAATACTACAATGCTTGGGACAAAAATCGATGCAATTTTATCTGCCATTTTGCCAATAGGTGGCTTTTGAGTTTGTGAAAGCTCTAATAAATCTAACATTTCATAAACAAAAAATTCATTAGAATCTTTTAGAGATTCCACCACAATTTCCCCATTCAAAACCAAACTACCGCCAACCACTTCACTGCCAACACCTAGAATCTTCGGCAATTCCTCTCCATTAATATGTGCGCTACTAACTTCTGCATTGCCTTTGATAATTTTCCCATCTAATGGAATCTTCTCCCCCCCTACAACCAAACATTGATCTCCCTTTTTGATATTATCAATGCTAATCCATTCTTGATTTTCGCCCTTTAATATCCTTGCTTTAGGGGGCAGTATTTTAGTTAGAGATTCTAATTCATCTCCGGCTTTTTTCTTTGCTTTGGACTTCAGAAACTCCCCTAATAAAACAAAGCAAATAACTGCACTAGAACCCTCAAAATAATATCCATTACTATCTCCAATAATAAACAAATACAACGAATACAAATAAGCCACACTTGTCCCAAGCGCGATTAATACATTCATATCCGCACTTTTAGTCTTAAAAACACTCTTAGCGCCCCTATAAAAAGGATACGCACAATACACTTGCACAATCGTTGCTAATACTAATTGAATAATTGAACTCCAAATACCATGGAATCCACCCATATGCAAAGCAAAAATCACAACAAAAAGCGGAATCCCTACCAACAAACGCTTTTTCAAACCTTCAAGGTAAATGATTTCCAATTCTTTTGCATTATCCCTAAAAGCAGGAAAACCATAAGAAGTAATTAACTCAATAATCTTTTGTTCAGAAATACAACTGCCCTCATAAGAAATCTTTGCTCTTCCACTCACTGCATTGATTTTGATATTTTTTATCCCTTTTATTTTTTCGAGATTTTTTTCAATCGTAGAAGAACAAGCACTGCAATGCATTCCACTGATATTAAGTTTTGCAACTTCCATAATTCACTCCAAAATCCAAATAAATAAAATTTACAAAATATATGAATAAATACTCATATAAAATAACTGCAAACTTGATAGAAAAATTTTCTCGATTCTAGCTAATTCCTTTTTAGAGAAATTTAAATCAATTTATTTTAAATAAAAAATCATATAATACACAAACATAAAATCCCAAAATTTAGAATCAAAGAAATGTTTATAAAGGAGGCTTGAATGCTAAATCGCAAAAAAATTTACAATCCAAACTCCAATGAAAGTGTCAATGAACGCAAAATCTTTGGAGGCAACCCAACTAGCATATTTGAATTAAATAAAATAAAATACCAATGGGCATACAACCTTTGGAAAGTCATGTTGGCTAATTCGTGGTTTCCTGAAGAAGTCAATATGACTCAAGACAAACGCGATTATGCAGATGGGCTAACTCCTGAAGAAAAAATAGGTTATGATAGAGCTTTGGCACAACTTATTTTTATGGATTCTTTGCAGACAAACAACTTAATTGATAATGTCAATCCCTACATTACAAGCCCAGAAATTAACCTCATCTTAGTAAGACAAGCTTTTGAAGAGGCTTTGCACTCTCAAAGCTATGCTGTAATGGTAGAATCTATCTCCGCAAATACTGATGAAATCTATGAAATGTGGCGAACGGATATGCAGCTTAGAAGCAAGAATGACTACATTGCTGAAGTTTATGAACAACTTGCGACAAATCCAACTGAGCGAAATATTATCAAAGCAATGTTTGCTAATCAAATTTTAGAGGGGATTTACTTTTATTCTGGTTTTACCTTTTTCTACACTCTAGCAAGAAGTGGAAAAATGCTCGGAAGTGCGCAAATGATACGCTTTATACAAAGAGATGAAGTTACACATCTACTTTTATTTCAAAATATGATAAACTCCACCAAAAAAGAATCCCCTGAATTTTTCACCAAAGATTTAGAAGAAGAAGTGCTTGAAATGTTTAGAGAGGCTGTAAAGGTTGAGATTGCTTGGGGGGAATACATTACGCAAGGGCAGATTCTAGGGCTTACCGCAGAAATTATTCAAGAATATATCAAATATCTTGCAGATGACCGACTAAGACGCGTTGGGCTGCCTGTTTTATACAATGCAAAGCACCCTATTAAATGGGTAGATTCTTTTAGCTCCTTTAATGAACAAAAAACAAATTTCTTTGAAGGCAATGTTACAAATTACGCGAAAGGAAGTATTAATTTTGATGATTTCTAAACAACTTTATACCTTACAATTCAAAACAAAACAAAACTTTGAAGACAATCTTACATATCTCAAAAATCTTATTTTGGAATGTGAGAGCGATTCTATTATTTTAGCCCCTGAAGTTTCTTTGACAAACTTCTGTTATCAACGCATGGAAGAAGCAGGCGAGTTTGCCAAAACTGCGACTGAAACTCTCTTAAAACTCT
The DNA here is from genome assembly GCF_900638355.1 of Helicobacter pullorum. Lineage (GTDB taxonomy): Bacteria > Campylobacterota > Campylobacteria > Campylobacterales > Helicobacteraceae > Helicobacter_D > Helicobacter_D pullorum. Next base: position 1,318,776 of record NZ_LR134509.1, read on the forward strand.
CTGGAGAAAAAACCATCATCATTACTATGATAGAAAAATACAAAGATGGTTTTTATAATAATCTCAAAGTTTTTCACAATGGAGAACTTCTCCACAAACAAAGCAAGCACAAGCTTTTTCCACTAGGCAATGAGCATTTGCATTTTCAAGCTGGAAATGTAGAGGAAATCTCACCTTTTAGAATCGATGGCATTCAATGTGGTGCTATTAATTGCTTTGAATTGAGATTCATTGAACTTTGGCAAAAACTAAAAGGTTGTGATTTAATTTTTGTCCCTGCACAATGGGCAAAAGAAAGAAAAGATCACTTCCAAACACTCACCAAAGCTTTAGCGATTACCACTCAAAGTTTTGTTATGGCTAGTAATAGCAAAAATGATTCAATGGGTGGAGGGAGTGCAATCATCACTCCATTTGGATATGTTACACAAGATGATTCTAAAGAAATTATAAATCTTAAAGCAAATTTCAATGATGTAGCAAAAGTGCGTAAATTCATTGATATTGGACTTTGATGCAATCAATCAAAACTGCCCAAATGGTGCGTGAAATCATGCACAAATTCCCTATTAGCAAAGATGTTCAAGATGCTCTTTTAAAGATTAATCGAGAACTTTTTGTCCCTGAAGGTTTTGTGCATCTTGCATATTCACTTGATGCACTTCCTATGGGCGCTAGTCAATGGATTAGCTCACCACTAACTGTGGCAAAAATGACAGAATATCTCCAATGCAATGGAGCAGATAGCGTTTTGGAGATTGGTTGTGGGAGTGGGTATCAAGCTGCGATTCTTAGTTGCCTCATTCGTAGAGTTTTTAGCATAGAAAGAATCGAAAAACTCCTCAATGAAGCAAGGATTCGCATAAAATCTTGCAATCTTAATAATATCAATACCAAACTTGATGATGGACAAAATGGCTGGAGCACTTATGCCCCCTATGATAGAATCTTGCTATCAGCCTCTATCAAGGAAGTTCCAAAAGAACTTTTCAATCAGCTTCAAGAAGGCGGGATTCTTGTCGCTCCGCTACAAAAAAATAATAGCCAAATCATCACACGATTTTATAAAAATAAAGGCAACATTACCAAAGAAGAGCTTGAAAGCTGTGTTTTTGTGCAAGTTAAAGATGGAATCACATAAAATATTCACCATATTTTTACAAATTAATCCACTTGAAATTTAAAATTATATAAAGAGATGATTTTAGCATTGATACATTTCATTCCTAAAAATCTTGTATCAAGTCAATTTTAGGTTTTAATCACCCCAAATAAAACTAAATTATAAAAATCAATTATTTCTCTAATTGCACCTTTTATTTGTAAAAAGAACTCTAAATAACTTCCCTCTCTCACGCCTCTTATAATCTTTCATAAACTCTACTCTAAGCTTACAAACTTTGCTTTCTTTTCCTTTTGAATTCTCTTAGGAATCTAAAATATTTTTGATTATATTAAATCTGCCTTGCAAAATGCAAAACTACAAAAACCCACAAAAATACCCATATAAGCACAAATTCTTCAAAATTGCAATATCTTTTCACAAACCCCTTGACTTAGAGTAGCTCTCATTTTTATAATACGCATAATTTATTTTAGGAGTATGTATGAAACGAAGAGAATTTTTGGGATATTCAAGTGCATTTTTAGGTGCTACTCTCACCTTTGGCACATTTGGCACACAGATATTGGCAGCAGATTCTAAAGATTTTTTCACAAACACACAAGGAGCAAATATGCAATATGTAACTTTAAATAATGGACTAAAAATGCCCCTGCTAGGATTTGGGACATATGATATTAAGAGTATCGATACATTTTTGGCGGCAGTGGATTGTGGTTATCGCCTCTTTGATAGCGCACAAATGTATGGTAACCAAAAAGAAGTAGGGGCTGCGATAAGGGAAGCGATACGCTCAAGAGGCATCAAAAGAGAGGAGTTTTTTATCACGACAAAACTCTCTAGTGGTATGGATTTTGAAAGTGCAAAAAAGAGTATAGAATCTAGCCTCAAAGCCCTAGATATAGGCTATATCGATTTGCTTTTAATCCACGCACCCTACACACAGGCAAAAGAAATGTATAAAGCAATGGAGTTAGCCTATAAGGAGGGTATAATCAAAGCACTTGGAATCTCTAGCTTTACCCCAAAAGTCTATCTTGAGTTTATCAAAACTTGTGAGATTATGCCTGCTATCAACCAATGCGAGACACATATCTACTATCAGCAAAGAGCGTTATTGGAGGCGATGAAGCCTTATGGGACGATTTTAGAATCTTGGAGTCCCTTTATCGCTGGTAAAAGCGGATTTTTTGATAATCCTACTTTGAGACAAATCGCTAGTGCACACAACAAAAGCGTGGCACAAATTGCCCTAAGATTCTTAGTGCAGCAAGGTATCATCGCTATCCCCAAAGCCTCAAAGCTCAAGCATATGCAAGAAAATATCAATGTCTTTGATTTCTCTTTGAGTGCGGCGGATATGGAATCTATTAGGGCATTGGATAAAAACAAAACGCAGTTTAGTTGGGGGTATTAACTCCCACTCTTTTTGGAGCATTGAAAGCTAAAGCGATACTAAAGATTTTGCAGATACATTCCCTATATTTTACTTTCTTTATACAAATCTTCTCCAAAACAAATCTCAAAAAGCCTTTTGCTATATTGACTTAATAAGGTGCGAATCCTTATGATTTCTCGCACTAAGCTTTAAAATGCTTTTTTTATATTTATGATGACCAAAAATACAGAATCTTTTTCTTGCTTTTTGCGCATACTCAAGCCTTTTTAAATTATCGATGAAATTATAGAAAAAATTTGCTATGGAACTCTTGACTTAGAGTAGCTCTCATCTTTTATAATTTCTTTGATGTTTTTAGATTCTGCAATCTCAAGAACGAGAATCTTTTGCCATAGAATCTAAAACTACATTATTTAAGGAGATTTTTATAATGAAACTCAATGTTTTGAAATCGCTTCTTATTGGAGCATTTATCTTTTTATTGGGAGGTGTGAGTATGGCACAAGCAAACACACAAGGCAAATGGGACAAGGTTTTTGCAAAAAGCAATAAGGTAGAGGTGCAAAAGGTGAGCTTTAAAAATCGCTATGGCATTACTTTGGTAGGGGATTTGTATATACCAAAAGATATATCCAACAACGCAAAGCTCCCTGCTATCGCTCTAAGCGGACCTTTTGGAGCAGTCAAAGAACAAGCTTCAGGATTCTATGCACAAACTTTGGCAGAAGCGGGCTTTATTACTCTAGCATTTGATCCTTCTTATACAGGCGAGAGTGCAGAGGCAAACCCAAATCTACCAAAGAATATCGCCTCACCCGAGATAAATACCGATGACTTCAGTGCAGCGGTGGATTTTTTGGCAAATCACACAATGGTGGATTCTGAAAAAATAGGCATTCTTGGAATCTGTGGCTTTGGTGGTTTTGCACTTAATGCAGCAGCTATGGATACACGCATCAAAGCAATAGTAACTTCTAGTATGTATGATATTCCTAGAAATGCAGCACGCGGTTATTTTGATAAGCAAGATAGCACAAAAGATAGATTAGCAATAAAAGAAAGTTTAAATACCCAACGCACAAAGGATTTTAAAACCAACACGCTCACAAAAGCCCCCAGCTTACCAGAGAAACTAAAAGGCGATGAGCCACAATTTATCAAAGAATATTGGGATTATTATAAGACCAAACGCGGTTTTCATCCAAATTCAATTAACTCTAATGCAAATTGGAGTGCAACCTCATCGCTTGCTCTCATCAACTCACAGATTTTGTATTATAGTGATGAGATTTTGGCTCCGGTGCTAGTCATTCATGGAGAAAAGGCACATAGTAGATACTTTAGTGAAGATGCCTTTAAAAAACTAAAGGGCGAGAATAAAGAACTTTTGATAGTTAAAGATGCAAATCATGTGGATTTATATGACAATGCAGAGAAAATCCCTTTTGCCAAAATCTCGGAATTTTTTAAGGAAAATCTAAAGTAAGCTTAAATCAAGCAAACAACGCCCTTACAAGAAAGTAGCATTTTTTGTAAGGGCAAATATAAATAGAGATTAAAGCCTAATAAAAATAAAATTTCACAGCCTAAAAATATTGAAATGATAACTTTTTTATTGTTTGAAAAATCTCATCAAAATCGACCCCATAAGCTCTACAATCTCCAATGGTAGTGAAAAAATTCGTATCTCCCACATAACGCGGCAACAAATGCAAATGAATATGCTCTGGAATCCCAGCACCCCCTGCCCTCTCAATATTCATACCCATATTTACACCCTTAGCCCCAAACCCCTTTAACAAACTCACGCCCTTTCTTGCAAAACTTTGTAAATGCAACCACAAATCTTCGTCCAACAACTCCGGTGAATGCGTATGCAAATGTGGAATAATCAAAAAATGCCCGGGCGTATAAGGAAACTTATTCATCACACAAAAAATCTTATCATCACGATAAAATACTCTATTTTGTGTATCTAAATGTGCATTTTTGGAAATATCGCAAAAAATACATTCATCTTTTTGCTTTTCTTGAAAATACCCACTCCTCCATGGTGCATACAAATGTTCCATTCTACCCTCATCAAATATAGCTTGGTGCGTCATTAGCAAACAAAATCAAATCTCCAGCCTGCGTTGCTGATTTCAAAACACTCTCCATATTGGCTTTATCTTTTAAAATAATTTTTTGTGGTCTATAAATAAATTCTTTCAAAATCTTAGAATTTAATTCCCCTGTGATAATTGCTATATCAAAAACCTTATCAATAGCCCTAGCCAAATCAACATTAGCTTCTTTGGAGCTTTCTACCAAACCGGGTGTTACAATCACCTTTCTGCCTGTATGCAAAGAAGCAAGTCTAATAGCCTCCAACATTCCCTCCAAATTTCCATTATAACTATCATCTAAAATAATTTTATCATTTACAACAATCTTGCTTAATCTATGATTTACTCTCTCAAGCTTCTGCACTTGCTTGATAATTTGATTCTTAGAAACCCCCAAATCCTTTGCCACAGCAATGGCTGCACTAATATTAATAACATTAAAAGCACCCAATACTTTTGTTTCTAATTGAATCTTTTCCCCATTTTCTGTAAGCACAAAAGAAGTTCCCTCCAAATCCGCATTGATCTCAGAAATATTTTGAGGGAAGCAAATTACTTGACCCTGAAACTCTATATTAAAAGCTTCTGGTTTTGTATTTTCTTTGTAAATGTAAGCTCTCTCTAAACGATCGCTTTGCAAAATTTCATATTTCACTTGATAAATATTTTCCATTGTCTTAAAATACTCAATGTGTGCAGGACCAATCTTGCCCACTACTGCAATTTGTGGCTTAATCAACTCTACAATTTCTTTAATATCACCAACACCCCTTGCACCAGCTTCGACAATATAAATATCCGTCAAAGGCGAAAGATTCTGATTAATATCTGCTATGATGCCTGTAAGTGTATTAATACTGCGTGGAGTTGCATAAACTTTGAAATCATCTTGCAAAACCTGTATTAAAAAATTTTTTAAACTTGTCTTGCCATAGCTTCCTGTTACTACAATGATAGTGAGATTTGGCATATTTTTTAAAGTCTCGTATGCAAGTTTTTTGTAGCGATTAAGCAAAATTTTCTCTATCAAAGAAGAAAGAAATATCGAGATAAACAAAGGTAGAAGATAAACTATTCGGACACTCCAAGAAATCTCTTCACCAAAGAGCAATACTTCATTAAAAAGAATGAAAATAAAATAGAGGGCAAAAAAACGCAGAATCCTACCTGTAAATACCAATCTCTTGCTTAACTTGAATCCCCAAATAATCAAAGCAATCACATATAAATAAATACCCATATAAAAATAGATATTTTCTGGAATAAAAATAAAATAAACTACGGGTAACACAAAATAAAAAATATGCCATTTCCACTTATGGTGCTTAAGCAATACGCGAGAAAGCTTATAATGATACCATTGAAAATTAACAATCACATAATAACCCAATGCTATAAGAAATATCCAGCGACTTATTATTATTAAAATATCAATATTTTGCAAAAAACAATCCTTAATTCAAATCTTAAAATTCTAGCAAAATAAAAATAAAATCCTCTCTATGACAAATAAAGTTCTTCAATTTTTTTTGCCTGCTTTAAAAAAAAATAATGATCACCCTCTAGTGCAAAAAACCTAGAATCACGCATTAAATGATGAATCTTCTGCCCCGATTGAAGCGAAGTGGCTCTATCCTCTTTTCCCCAAAAAATAAAAGCTCTTCCTTTAAAATCTGCAAAAATTGCACTAAAATCCTCATTGACTACCTTTTTGAAGGTTTGATACATCACCTCATTCATATTTTGCACATCTTGAGAGCGCAAAATACCCTTAAAAATTTTTGCTAAACTAGGGGAAATTTTATTTAAAATCTTAGAACAAACAATCTTGCTTTTAACCTTCAAGCTTTTTTCCTCCAAAATCCCAGCACTACTTAATAAAATCAACTCTCTAGGATTAAGCAAAGTAGCAACTTTTCCCCCAAAACTATGCCCCATTACTACAAATTCTTGAATCTCCAATGACAAAAGAAAAATTTCAAGTATTTTTGCATAATCAAAAGTATCCATAGAAAATGTCGGATTACTAGAGTTACCAAACCCCGGCATATCAATATAAAGATGACAAAAATCCCCAAAACTTTCGCCAAAAGCCTGTTTCATCAGTCTTTTATTAGACCCCCAACCATGCAGGATTACCAAAGTCCTAGGTGCATTAAAATTTAAAATTTCATAAGAAATGTCAATAGGACAATCTTTATAAATAATGGTCTTTTGTGCCACTATTTGCCCTTAGCAAATTGAATTTTATGCAATAATTCATAAGAAATACGAATCTCATTGCTTTTTGGTAGATTTTTGCTAAGCTCTTCTAAAGCACCCTTAAAATCATCAAAAAGATAATTTGCCATACTCCCGGGAATGGGATTAATTTCATTTAAATAGCACAAATCATCTTTAACAAAAAAATCACAGCGTATCAATGCACCTTCAAAAAGATTCTCATAAATCTTAATAAAATTTTCTTGCAAAGTTTTTTGGAGTGCTTCTGGAATATCTGCCTCTTTGGCATTTTGAGTGCGTGAAAAATCTAAATATTTCTTTTCAAAATCCAAAAATTCTTTTTTTTGAGGTTCTTCTATAAAAGAGAATTTAATCCCTTGAGCACTCTTATAACCTGCTAAATTATATTCTTTGATACCACTTATAAATGGCTCTACAATGGCTTTATTATCGTATTCAAAAGCTTCCTCAAGCCCATAATCTAATTCCTTTTGATTATTTGCAATAAAAATCCCAATCGAACTTCCAAGTCGTGCTGGTTTGATAATCACCGGGAATGGAAATTTTATTTCTTTTTGCGCACCCTTGTAGAACACCTGATAATCCAAACTTAAAATCCCACGATTCTTAGCCAAAAGCTTTGTTAATTCTTTATCAAAGCTCAAAACACAAGCAGGATTCCTAGGTCCAATGTATGCAATTCCATAAAAATCTAGCAAAGAAGCAATTACGCCATTTTCACCATCGCCACCATGAATAAGATTCAAAACCATAGGCATAGGAAGCTTTTTCTCTCCCAACAAAGTTTTATGATAAAACCCACCCACTTTTAAATAGATTTTCATCTCTTTTAAATACTCTTTGGAGCTAAAAAACTTAGATTGCATTTTATCTTTAGGGATAAGATAAAAATTATGATTGCCATCTAAAAACACAAAAGTTTCAATTGAGGGTAACAACTTTTTTAATGTAATTGCACTAACAATGCTAATTTCATGTTCATAGGAACTTCCACCAAACAAAACACATAGATTCAAAATCACTTCCTTAAGTTTCGTATTTTTTTAAAATCATACCAAAAAATATACCAATTATACTGCTTTGAAATATGAAAATTATTGCAGAATCTTTTTTGGAATATAAGAATGTAGATGAGAAAGAATCTCATAAGGGATAGTCCCAAAAGCCTCTGCCCAAGGACGCACATCATCAAAAATACAAACCTCTTCACAATCCCCTTGTATGCTAATGCAATCCATTGAAGCTCTTGGAAAGATTTTCAACCCTTCTTTGGTGAAAAGCTCCATGCCTTCCCTCACTCGAAAAAGCCCATCACCATATCCAATATCATAAGTAGATACCAACATATCTTCATCTACCTTAGAAATTCCCCCATATCCGATTCTACTACCCTTTTTAAGCAATTGAGTAGAAATTTTTTTCGCCCACAAAGATGCAATAGGCTTTAACTGCACTTCATAAAGCATAGAATCTTGACACAAATAACCATACAAGGCAATTCCAATACGATACAAATCATCTTGTAGCTCAATAGGCAAAGAAATATTATATTTAGCAGACCTAAGCGCACCTGAAGAAGAAAGAAAATGAAAGCGAGGCTTTTTTAGCGAATTTGCTTTGCAAAACTGCAACACTTCTCTTTTTATATGCAAATTACTATCATTTTGTGCATAAAATTCACTCCCTATATTATCCCCAAAACCATTATGGCTAAAAACCCCAACAATTTCTAGTTTGTTTTCCAAACTTTTTTTTAAAGCTTCTTGAAGTTTGTTTATTTGGATTCCATTACGATTCATTCCAGAATTAATTTTTAATTCAATTTTTGACTTAGGGGGATATAAATCAAGAGATTCTATATTTGCAACACAAAAATAAATATTTTCTCTTTGTATGCAAGATTTTAGCAAAGTCTCACTCTCCAAACTTTGCGGATAGAGAATACTAATATGCTCAAACCACTTAGCAACTTCTATTGCTTCTTGAGTATTCTTAACAAAACAAGAGGTAATCCCAGCTTCACTAGAGATTTTAGCAAGCTCTACCAATCCATGCCCATAGGCATTGTCTTTTAGAACAATAGCAATTTTATGCCCCTCATCTTCTCCAATAATACTTTTAATGACTCGAAGATTATCAATAAAATAGTGAGGATTAATTTGTAAGTATGGCATATTGCAATCCCCTACTCAAAGGGGATTTTATTATTTTTTGGGTAGTTTTGAAATATAATCTGAAACCGCTTCGATATCTGCATCAGTAAATTTAAAATTTTTCATATTTGCATACATAATAGCCTTTGCACCGCCATTATCAGCAGTTCCAGCTTTGTAACCTTGAAGTTGTTCGATAATACGAGCTTTATCCATACCGCCAATTGTAACATTTCCTTTGCTTCCAGGTGCCACTCTCTCTCCATTTACCCCATGACAAGCAATACATTTTTTATACAATGTTGCCCCATCAGCAGCCATCAAACAGCCACTAGCCAACATAAGTCCCAATAAAACTTTTTTCATCATTTGAAAACTCCTAAATTAAACTAAAATTTTTGATCTCAAAATCATACTCTTTATTATATAAAACCAATATAAAATATAAAATTTACGATTTTATCTTAAATTGCAAAACCATCTTTGACTTTGTATCAAACCTCAAAATACCTCCTATCCTTCATACAACATACAAACATTAAATCATACTTATCACCCAAATTTCTACTCTTTTTTATAGATTCTACTTATTAGCCATATCCCAGCCCAACCCCCAAGCTCAATAAATTTCATTGCAAAAATTAATTCTATAATTATATTTATCTTAAAATTCTCACAATAAATTTCCAATTTTTTAATAAAAAATGCTAAAATATTACATTATTTTCACTTCAATATAATAAGGTTCAAGCAATGGAAGAAGCACAAAATATTTCAAATAGGCTCTTAAATGGCGTTAATGAATTAGTAGAAGAATTACAAAAATTACGCGATGAAAATCAGCAACTAAGACAGCAAATCGTACTCCTAAAAGCAGAAAATGAAGCCAAAAATAGCGAGATTAGCTCACTCTATGATGAAATTAGCGCCAAAGAAAAAGAATTAGAAAATGTTTTAAATAAAATCCAAAATGTTCTTGGTCGCTAATGGAAAATATTTTTCGTGTTTGCATCAATGGAAGATACTATGATATTCCAACGCAAAATATTTCGCAAAACACGCTAGAAAACCTCAAAAAACTTACCGATGAAAACCATACCATCGACCCGCGTAAGCTTTTGGGGGCATTTTTGGAGGCTTCAGAAATCTCTAATACACTCCAAACCAATATCCAAACAGCCTTGCAGACTTTAGAAACACTCAAGAATATCTAACCTTGTTTTACTATCTTGTTGCCATTTTAAAGCAAAATTCTCCTATCCTCACTTACACCTCCAAAATCAAACTCCAGATAGGGGAAATCATCAAAGTCCCTCTACACAAAAGCATTAAAACAGCGGTTGTTTTGCAATCTTGCAAAAAACCAAACTTTGAATGCAAAGAAATCCAGCAAGAAAACTCTTATTTTTCCAAAACCCAAATCAATCTTGCAGAATTCATTACTAGCTATTATTGCACTTCACGCGCTATTGCCTATGGAATTTTTACTCCCTTTTTACAAGATTCAAATACCACAAAACCTAGCAGCTTAGAATTCAACCTTCCACAACTCAACGCCAAACAAACAGAAGCCTATAACTTCATTATGGAGCGACAAAGTTCCTTGCTATTTGGAGATACCGGCAGCGGCAAAACAGAAATTTATATTCATCTTCTTAATCAAACACTCAAACAATCTCAAAATGCACTTTTTCTTATGCCAGAAATCTCTCTTACCCCTCAAATGGAAAAGCGTCTTTATTCAGTTTTTGGGGATATTTTAGCTTTTTGGCATTCCAAACTATCCCCCAAAAAACGCAAGGAAACTCTCCAAAGAATCCACAATGGAGAGATTCGAATCTTAGCAGGGGCGCGTTCAGCCTTATTTCTCCCTATCCATCATTTGGGGCTTATTATTATTGATGAAGAACATGATGATGCCTACAAATCCAACTCCGCCCCTCGTTATCATGCAAGAGATGTCGCCCTTTATTTAGCCAAACAGCTCCATACAAAAATAGTCCTTGGCAGTGCTACTCCACTAGCAAGCACTTATTATAAATTCCAACAAAATCAAAGTGTTTTCCGCCTAAAAGGCACTTACTACCAAAGCCAAAAGGAATTTTTATTTTGCCATAGTGCCAATGAAAATCACCCTTTTATATTAGAATCTCTTGCAAATAACCTTCAAAACCACAAACAAGCCATTGTGTTTTTACCTACAAGGGCAAATTTCAAACACCTACTTTGCCAAACTTGCGGAGAAAGTATTCAATGTCCAAATTGCAGCGTTTCTATGAGTTTGCATACTAAAGATTCTTCACTCAAATGCCACTATTGCCACTACACAAGCCCTATTCCTCAATCTTGCCCCTTATGTGGAGGTCAATTAAATTCTTTGCGAATTGGCACACAAGAATTTGCCAACAATCTCACCAAAGAATTTCCAAAAGCCAACATAGCCTGCTTTGATAGAGATTCTATTACCACCCAAAACAAACTTGAAAAAACATTAGAATCTTTTAACAGCAATCAAATTGATATTTTAGTAGGCACGCAAATGCTATCAAAAGGGCATGATTATCACAATGTATCCCTAAGTGTTGCTTTGGGATTAGACTATATCCTAAAAAGCAGTGATTACCGAGCTAGAGAGAGAGCATTATCGCTTATGTTTCAACTCTCTGGGAGAAGCGGACGCAAAGAGCATGGAAAAGTCCTTATCCAAACCTTGCAAGATGATTTTTTTAAAGCCTATCTTAAAGATTATGAATTATTTTTAAAGGATGAATTGCACTCCAGAAAGCACTTATATCCTCCATTTATGCGTCTAGCTCTTATTAAAATCTCTCACAAACATCAAGAAAAAGCCCTTCAAATCACACAAGAGATACTCAAGATTCTTCCCAAAAATGAAAAAATCGAAATTGTAGGTTATGGACTTGCCCCTATCGAAAAAATAGCAAACAAATGGCGTTATGTCATCTTACTCCGCTCTTTAGAAGCAAAAACCTTACACCAAACACTTTTACCCATCAAAGATTATCCTTGCGAAATCGATATTGACCCCATTGAATTTTACTAATTCATTCCTCCATCACACAAATTTCCCTATTTTTGATTGCCCTCAAAGTCCTCAAACCAACAAACACAACAATGCAAGCCGTCAATATTCCACCCACAATTCCACACACTTCATAAAACAAAGACCCACTAATACTATAAAGCTCTAATGCACATAAACTAAACGCTGCCATTGGAAATGTAAAAGCCCACCAAGAAAGTGCGAAATTAAGATTCTTAAATACTTTTGCAATTCCAATCATCAAAAATACAAAAAACAAAGCTATACTAAAACTTACACTAGCTATGATATACAAACTTATCATTTGCACATAGTCTTTAAACATCATCAAAACATCTAAGCCAAAAATACTTGGTGGAGCGATAAAAATAAAAAGAGTGGGAAGAAATTTTTGTGGCAGATTCTCTCCAAACACCAACCTAAAAAATAAACTTGCACTAAGCAAAATCCAAAAAAAGCTTCCCATTCCAAAATAAAACACTAATATCTCATGCCCTATTAACATTTGCCCTGCAAATTCATTGATATTCATTCCCGCCAAAGGCACGATTAGATTACCAACAATAGGAATAAACCAAGCTGGACTCGCCATTTTTTGCTTCATCTCATTAATAAACCAATATTGAACAACATACAAACTAAAAATAATTTGCAAGATTGCCCCCACAACAAACATTGTCAAGACCAACCACAAAGGCACAAAAGGCAAAAGCAGCATCAAAACAATGAGGATTGAAACAGACACTGCAGCAAAAAAGTTAATTCGCACAGGGTGCTTAATTTCTTTTAAAAAAGCTTGAGGGTATTTAAAAATCTTCAAAAGATATAAACCAGCAATCAATACAAACAAACATACACTCACCCCCACACAAAATACAAAAATCCACCCCAAACTCTCTTGTAAGGCAAAAATCTTCATACTTTTATTTACCACCAAAGAAAAACCGCCAACACCCATGACAGAAGCAAAAAACATTATAGGAAAATGAATAAGCCAAAAATCATTCTCTAATTTGATTACTTCTTTTTCTTCCATTGCCAACAAACCTTGTTTTAAAATTTTTGTAGAAGTATATTTCATTTTGCCCTAAATCAATGAGACAAAATCACATAAAATCGCCTCCCCATCTATGTTAATATTATAAATCATAATTTAATTTTTCATTATTTCAAGGGATATGATGTTTAGTTTTCTTCAAAAACTCGATGATTTTAGCCTTAAGATTAAGATTATTTTTGCAAGTTTCGCTGCTGCGGTGATTGGATTATCAATTATTGTTTTTTTAGTGGGCAATCAAAACTTCAACTACGCCAAAGAAACTACCACCAAATACGCACAAGCAACCCTAAAAACCTACGCAAGAAGCATTGAATCACAAATCAATCTTGGCTTTGATTCTTCATTGAATCTTGCCTTGCTTGCACAAGAAAACCTCAACAACCTTAGCTTTTTACAAAAATTCTTGCAAGATACTATCCAAAAAAATCCTTATTACAAATCCGCTTTTGTTTGGCTAGGCAACAATCAAACCCTCATGGCTAGTCAAGATAATGAAAATCTACAATTTAAAGCCAATGAAATTTACCCACTTTTTACAGATTCTAAAAGCCCCATTTTGTTTATCCCCAAACAAACCCCAAAACCCAAAGATAGCCCAGATAAAACACCAACTTATGCACCCATTTATATCCTCACACCCATTAGTTACAACAATCAGATTCTAGGCTTTAGCGGAATCTCTTTTGATTTAGAGAAGCTTGGCTCCTCTATCAAGCAAGTTAAGATTCTAGAGAGTGGCTTTATCGTGCTACTCTCTCACCAAAGTATGATTTTGCACCACAAGTTTTTCCATGTCTTTGGCAGACCAATGGCAAATGTCGATAAAGGTGCAGCACAAAGGCTTCAAGAGGCACTTAAGGGTAAGGAAATCATTTTTGATAGAATCAGCCCCAACACCAACGCACCCATCACAACCATCATGGAACCACTCACTTTGAAAAATGGCACATACTGGGCTGTATTTGCCAATATTCCTTTAGATGAAATGCTTCAAACCGCAAAAGAAAATCGCAACTTTGCTGCGATAGTTTCACTTTTGGTGCTTTTATTTATTTGTGCAGTAATGTTTGGTGTTAGCCACATTATCTACCAACGAATCAATACTATTAAATGTGGTTTGCAAGACTTTTTTGACTACCTCAACAACAAAAAAGATAATTTCCGCAATATCGCTCTCACAAACAAAGATGAATTAGGAGTTATGGGAGCAATGATTAACTCCAATGCCCAAAATATCAAGCTTGGACTTGAACAAGATCAAAACACGATTCATGATTTTATGCAGACTTCCACAGAGATTAAACAAGGCAATTTGACTAAACGAGTCAATCAAATACCAAATAACCCACGCCTTTTGGAACTCAAAGAAGTCTTTAATTCTATGCTTGATTCTCTACAACAAAGCATTGGTTCAAACCTTACAAATATCGCAAAAGTGCATCAATCTTTCTCTTCTTTGGATTTCACCAAAAGAATCCAAAACCCAACAGGAGAAGTGGAAATCATCACTAATAATCTAGGGGAGGAAGTCTCCAAAATGCTAAATTTCAGCTTCCAATGCTCCAAAACTCTACAAATTAAAAGCAATGATTTAAAAAATCTCCTAAACACGCTTGCACAAAAATCCAACACCCAAACAGATGCACTCCAAAATAGCGTGATTACGATTACTGAAATTGCACAAAATATGCAAGAAAGTAACGAAATGATACACGAAGTCACCAAACAAAGCGAAGAAATTAAAAATATCTTAAAAATTATTCAAGATATTGCTGACCAAACCAATCTCCTAGCCCTCAATGCCGCAATCGAAGCTGCACGCGCAGGCGAACATGGGCGAGGCTTTGCCGTTGTAGCTGATGAAGTACGCAAACTCGCCGAACGCACCAGCAAATCCCTCAATGAAATTGAATCTTATACCAACACGCTCGTGCAGTCTATCAACGAAGCAGGCAACATCATCAATCTTCAAGCTCAATCAATGGAAAATATCACACATTCAATTCAAGAAGTCGAGATTATCACACAAGAAAACAACCAAATCACCAATGATGTCAGCCTTATTAGCCAAGATGTCGCACATTTAGCTGATGATATTTTAGAAGATGTCAATAAGAAAAAATACTAAACTAAAGAAGGCGGAGGCTCTCCACCTTCCCATTTTAAAAATTAATATGCTATAACCCCTTTGTGTCGCTTAGCCAACAATAACCAAACTCAAATTTAGAAAGCAAGACGATAAAGAGAATACAGCCTTTATCAAATATTTAGTACTTCTAAAAGTCCAAACTCATTTTACAATCAAAATAGGAATGGGGGATTTTTGCGAAAAATCATTTTGATTAGTAGAAAAAATCTTATTCCAAAAACTCTCCTCACTCTGTCCAATTACAAGCAAATCATAATCTTTTGCATAATTAAGCACTTCAGCGACCGCTTCACCCTCTAAAAGCTGCTGTTTGACATTCACTCCTTTATTCGTAAAAATCGCACTAAAATCCTCCAATAATCTATCACTCTCTTCGCTTTCTTTTTTCTCAATATCTTCATAAGCTGCCAATGCTGCCTCACCATAAAGCATAATAGGGGTTTTAACATGAATAATCGTAATTGCACAATCCTCTCTATCTCCAAAAAAATTCACTACAAATTCTGCTGCCTTTTGGCAAGATTTTGTATCATCAACTGCAAATAATATCTTTTTCATTTTATACTCCATTTTTGATTTCTATCAATTCTAGCATAAAAAGCATATTTTCAAACTTTACTACTCTCATATTTTTACACAAAAGCCCCATAAGATAAAAATCTATCCCAAAAAATACCCAAAAGCTTAGTTTTTATGACAATCCTCTTGATATTTCTTATACCACACCTCCAAAACAAATAAACTCCAAAGCATTTTAGCTTGTTTTTCTTTAGGAATCCCCTTATCAAAACAGATTCTTTGTATGTCTTTGGTATTTAAAAATCGATCAACAATCTTTGGTTTTTGCAATGTTTGCAATATAATTTCTTTTAGCTCCCCATTAACCCATTTTTTCAATGGAACCTCAAAGCCCCTCTTTGGTGCATCATAAACTTCCTTAGCAAGATATTTTTTTGCTAAAAGTCGCAAAAGATATTTAGTCTCTTTTCCCTTGATTTTCAAAGAATCTGCCAAAGTTGGTGCAAATTCTACAAGCATTTTAGAAAGAAATGGGGAACGCCCCTCAAGAGAATTTGCCATTGTGGCAATATCCATTTTAGGAAGCAAATCAGAGAGCAAAAGATTCTCACTATCCAAAAAAAGCATTTGTGACAAAGGCGTAAGAGAATCTTCAAACACCCTCTTTAAATCCTCTTCAAAAAGCTTATTATAGCTAGTTTCAAAACAAAAATACCCCTCAAAAATATCCGTAGTTGCACTCAAATAATAACGGCTAAAATTCTTTTGATAATTTTGTGCCATTTGCAAAAGGCGATACAAATAATTATAAAGTGATTTTTTTTCTTTTGGGATAGGCAAGATTCCCGCTAAAAAAGCCAAATTTTTTATCTTTGGCATCAACAAATGCCCTACATACCTACGATAACCACCAAAAAGCTCATCTGCTCCATCACCATTTAAAATAACACTCAAATGCTTTTTAGCTTCTTTGGAAACATAATAGCTTGGGATAGCAGAACTATCGGCAAAAGGGCGTCCATAATTTTGCAAAATCTTAAAAATATCATTTTTCAAATCCGTAGTAATTCTTAAAGTTGTATGATTAGTGTGATATTTTTTTGCTGTCATTTCTGCCAAAAAGCTTTCATCATACGCCCCTTCAAAAGCGATTGTAAAGGTACGCAAATTAGGCTTAATCTCACTTGCTAATGCCACAATCAACGAACTATCAATCCCCCCACTCAAAAAAGCTCCCACTTCCAAATCTGATGATAAAAGACGATTTTTAATACTCTCTTTTAGCAATATCTCACAATTCTCTAATGCTTCTTTGGTGTTATTAATTTTGGATTTTTTATATTGCTCTTTTAGGCTAAAATAAGCCTTCATCTCCAAAGTATGCTTTTGTAAATCATAGATTCCATAATGTGCGTTAGGAAGTGAAAAAACATTCTTATAAGGCGTTCCATCTTTATAAAAAAACCCACTTTGCAAAAAGAATCCAATACAATCCAAATCCAAATCCAACCTTTGCATTCCAAGCAATGTATTTAATTCACTTGCAAAACAAAAAACATCTTGCTTTTGATAACAAAACAAAGGTTTTTTCCCCATTCTATCCCGTGCTAAAAATAATCTTTGTTGCTTTCTATCAAAAATTACAAACGCAAACATACCATCAAGTTTGTCCAAAAATTCCACACCATAATGCAAATAAAGTGCCAATAATGTCTCTGTATCACTATGAGTTTTGAAAGAATAAGGCAATTCGCTTCTTAATTGTAAATGATTATAAATTTCCCCATTAAAAACAATACTCAGATGCTCTAAATCCATAGGCTGATTTGAATCTGCACTCAAATCTTGAATGCTTAATCTTGCGTGGAATAATTGCAAAACCCCACCGCTTGTCTTTTCTTCTAATGCTCCCTTTGCATCTGGTCCTCTATGACGCATAAAAGAATAAACCTGCTCTAAAGGAATCTTTGGTAAATTAAGACTTCCAGCTATTCCACACATTTTATTTCCTCACTTGATATACCACGACAAAATCATTCTCAAAAACAAGATTCATCGCAGGATTATTCCTAAAAATTAACCATTGCACAAGATTGCTCTTTAAATATTCAAAATCCATTACAATTTCTCTCCCTTCCCAAAACACTTTTACAAGCGGTATGCCATCTTGACTTCTTTTGATATAAAAGTCCGAAAATACAAAATATTCCTCTGCACTCTTTAGTGGCATATCCCCATAAACAAAAACAGATTCTCTTAATCTTTTTCCATTTTGCAAATTAATATTCCTAAAACTATGAATATTTGCAACCAAAGGCATAATTCTTTTTGGCAATACCCAATACACTTCTCCCTTTGGTAAATCCCCAATATTATAATCTTTTTTCTGCAAAGAATCCAAAAAAATGTTAGGATTGCTTTTGTTTTCTTGAATAATTTGCTCAAAGAGCAATTTCCATTGATTTTTTGGAGTATTTTGCATTTTTTGAGCCAATATCAAAGAAAAATTTCTAGCCAATATCGGAGATTTATTCATCAAAATTTCTGCGATAGGATAATTAATGCTACCTGAATGCAGTCCTCCATCCAATAAAACCTCCGCTTTTGTAAAATACTCCAAAGCATAGCCATAATCCCACCAAGAAAAAACAATATCATCTTTCAAAAAGCAAAAAGATTGCAAACTCCTAATCTCTTGATTAGTCAAAATCGGTTTTGGAATACTATATTCTAAAGTTGCCAAAAATAAAGCCACATATCCCGCAAAAACCACCATAGAAGTTTTTAAGAATCTCCGCATAATATCTAAGATTCCAGCAAAAAACAAAACCACACCAAATGCCAAAATAGGAGCCAAAAACAAACTAAACCGCACTCCAAGCTCTAAAGAAGCAAATCCTAGAAGCAAAAAAGGGAATAAAAAAATACACAAATAAATAAAATTATGCCTTTTTGATACAAAATAAAAGCCAAAACACAAAAAACCCATTAAGCCCAAAACAAATAACAGCCACCCTCCACTTCTTTGCACTAATGTCTCTAACCCATGAGAGCTTGTCTCCAAAATACTATCCACCACAGAAGCATAAATATAAGCACTAGAATACTGAATTTCTCCAAACAAATAAGCTTTAATTTGTGCAATTAGAGGATTAAAAAGTCCAAAAAAATACGCATACGCACAAGCAATCAAAAAGCAAAAAATCATCATCTTGCGAGTTTTTATCATCAATAATGCAAGCACCAAAAATAAAATACCCAAATTAGATGGAGCAAGAACAATCAAAAAAACACTAGAAATCTCTAAAATAGGAGTTTTAAAATATCTTTTAACACAAAAAAACAAACCTTCATAGCCCAAATACAGCAAAAATCCAGCCAACAAAATATTTTGAATCCCATTATGCCAATTTACCGACAAAAACCCCAAAAAACCAAAAAGAGCCAACCAATGAAATTTTTGCTTAATGATATATAACCATAAACAAAAAATTGTCAAAAGTGGCAAAGATAGTAAGAGCATATCTGTATCAAAATACCCAGCGCCTGTGCGTTGATAAAAATGCGGTGCAAACGCACCCAAAA
The DNA here is from genome assembly GCF_900638355.1 of Helicobacter pullorum. Lineage (GTDB taxonomy): Bacteria > Campylobacterota > Campylobacteria > Campylobacterales > Helicobacteraceae > Helicobacter_D > Helicobacter_D pullorum. The sequence continues at coordinate 1,338,180 of NZ_LR134509.1, forward strand.
ATGCCCCCAAAAATGCAAAAATTTGATTGCTTTTAGAAGTAAGAATCTCAAAATATTCCAATACAAAAAAACATATCCCATACAAAACAATTCCAAAACTCACACTAAAAGCAACGCTACTCCATACCAACACATTATCAAGCCCAAAGATTTTTGCAAAAATTCCCGCTAAAATCGACAAATAAGGAACAGCAATATTAAAAGATTCTAAAAATTCTTTTGCACCCTTTGCATAAAAATAAGAATCATAAGAAGTCAAAATAAGAGAATGATTAAAAAAATTTTTCGAATCTTTTAAAAATAATAAATAATCCCAATAATGAAATAGAAAATAAGCACAACAAAAAATACAAATAAATATAAAATGCCATAAAAATAGAGGTTTAAAAAAGAGAGAAATTTTCAAAGATTTTTGAATAAAACAAGAATCCAAGCAAGTGCTTGGAAACTGATTATCTTTTTGAGAATTGTGGGCTTCTTCTTGCTTTTCTTTTCCCATACTTTTTGCGCTCAACAACTCTTGAATCTCTTGTCAATAGTCCTTTTGGCTTGAGAATTGCTCTAAAATTAATATCATACGCTGCTAAAGCTTTAGAGATTCCATGACGCAATGCTTCTGCTTGTGCAGAATAACCACTCCCCATTGTTGCTGCGACAATATCTACACTTTTCTCTTGTTTAGTAAGAAGCAAAGGCTGCATTACTTTCATCTTGATAGCTTCATGACCGCCCAGCCAATCATTCAAATTTGTTCCATTGATACTTAATTTACCACTTCCAGGAGCTAACCAAACTTTAGCTATTGCTGTTTTTCTTTTTCCAGTTGCATAAATTTTTGCCATTTTCTATCCTTACTTTGATACTTGTGCAGTGTGAGGGTGATTTGCATCACAATAAACTTTAAGCTTCTTAATCATTGCTCTCCCAAGCTTTGTTTTAGGAAGCATACCGCGAACTGCTAATTTATAAAGCTTCTCTGGGTGTTTTTCTAACATTTCTTTGAGAGTTTTAGATTTTGTACTTCCAAAATATCCAGAATGTGTAAAATACTCTTTATCTTCGAGCTTCATACCGCTAAATTTTACCTTAGGAGCATTGATTACCACTACAAAATCTCCACAATCCACATTAGGAGTATAACAAGGCTTATGTTTGCCTCTCAATAGAGTTGCAATCTCTGTGATTAAACGACCAAAAGTCTTTCCTTCTGCATCCAAAACAATCCACTCTCGTTTGATTTCATTGGCTTTTGCCATTTTGGTAATTTTCATATTGTTACCTTTTATATAAATTTAATTCATTAAAACTCGGAATTATAACTAAAAAATATAAATATTTACTTAAATTAAGATATTTTTAATGATAATAAAAATTTTTGAGAGATTAAACTTTAAACTCTAAGAGGCAAAGAGCCTCTTAATCTTATAAATAACCTGCAATAATTGCAAGGACATAACCCGCACAACATGAAGTAAATACCCCAATAAGTCCGGGCAAAATAAAGCTATGATTGATGACAAATTTACCAATACGCGTTGTACCGGAGCGATCAAACTGAATTGTAGCAAGATCACTTGGATAAGTTGGCAAAATATAATATCCATAACAAGCTGCCGCAAAAGCTACAATAATACCCGGCTCTACTCCAATATTAAGCGCTAAAGGCACAAATGCTGCGATAGCTGCTGCTTGCGAATTTACAAATTTTGAAATAAGCAACAGCATTACTGCATAAGTCCAAGGGTGTTCTTTTACAACACCTCCCAAAGCTTCTTTCATCATAGGAGTATGCACTGCAAACATTGTATCTGCCATCCATGAAATCCCAAACACTGCTACTAATGCAATCATACCCGAACGGAAAATCTCATTTTGTGCAATTTTCTTAGCGTCTGTTTGAGTAAAGATTAAAATAGCCGAACCCGCCAAAAGCATAAACATTTGAATCACTGCAACCATAGAGAGAGAATCCATTTTAGGATTCCCCAAAGCATCAAATTGTGGTTGCCCATTTTTCATTATTTGACCCCAATTTGGACGCAATTCCTCAAAGATTCCAAGAATCGCCACTATCGCAATTGCAGCCAAGAAAATCCACATCGCCACCCAATCTTTTGTAGGCAATTTGATATTTAATAAAGTCTTAGTTTCACCATAGACATATTTTTTAAATTCTGGATCTTTTAAATGCTCTTGAAATTGCTCATCTTTATCCAAATCCTTGCCCCTAAACCATGAAAAAATCCCAATACAAAGCACTCCAAAAAGCGTACTAGGGATAGTAATTTGAAGCAAATTGACATAGCCATCAAATCCTGCAAGTTTATGATCTGCTGCTAATAATAATGCAGTGAGGCTCACTACCGCTACTGATACTGGGGAAGCAATGATTCCCATTTGCGAAGAAACAGAAGCAGCAGCCATAGGACGCTCTGGGCGTATATTGTTTTTGATAGCAATATCATAAATAATGGGCATAATCGTATAAACCACATGCCCTGTCCCACAAAGAATTGTTAAAAAACAAGTTACAAATGGTGCTAAAATCGTCAAAAACTTCGGATTTCTACGCAAGATTCGCTCAGCAATTTGCAACATTACATCTAATCCCCCACTTGCTTGCAAAGTTGCCGAAGCCACCACTACTGCCAAAATTGTAAGCATTACATCAATAGCTGGCTTACCGGGCTTAACATGGAATAAAAATACAAGCATTAATATCCCAATCCCTCCAAGCATTCCTAGAGCGACACCACCTTTACGCGCTCCATAGAAAAGACACACAAGCACAACGACAATTTGTATGGCAAATTGCACCCCTTCATCAAGATTTATAAAAAAATCCATGAATAAATCCTCCAAAATTAAATATTAAATTTGTATTATAACACAAAAATTTAAAGATAATATAAGAATTTAACCACCTAGATACATTTTTTTAATTTCAGGGTTTTGCAATATTTCTTTAGAATCTCCATCCATTGTAATTTTTCCATTCTCAAGCACATACGCACGATTAGCAACCTTCAATGCAGCAAAAGCATTTTGTTCTACAAGTAAAATAGTAATGCCCTCTTCTCTCAATCTAGCAATAATCTCAAAAAGCTCCCCTACAACCTTTGGTGCCAATCCAAGACTAGGTTCATCAAGCATTAGAAGTTTTGGCTCACTCATCAAAGCTCTTGCAATAGCAAGCATTTGCTGTTCTCCCCCACTCATTGTTCCTGCCATTTGCTTATATCTCTCTTTTAAACGAGGGAAAAGATGATACATTTTTTCTTTCATAGCCAAAAAATTTTCATCATTATTATAAGCACCCATTCGAAGATTCTCATCTACACTCAAATTAGTAAAAACATGCCTTCCCTCTGGGACTAATGCTATTCCCCTTTGGATAATTTTATGCGTTGGGATATGGGAAATATCTGCCCCAAAAAAATAAATTTTTCCTTTTGTTTTAACGCTATGGACAATCCCATTTAATGTAGAAGTTTTGCCCGCACCATTGCTACCAATTAATGTAATAATCTCGTGTTCTTCAATATGAAAACTAATCCCCTTAAGCCCAGCAATTAATCCATAATAAACTTCCAAATTCTCAATTTGTAGCATAATAATCCCCCAAATACGCAGCAATCACTTCTTTATTATTAATTGCATCTTGTGGTGTTCCATTAAAAAGCTTTTTACCATAATCCAAAACCAAAACCTCTGAACAAAGCCTATTGACAAAAGGCATATCATGTTCAATTAGCAATACACTCAAATTAAAGTCTTTTTTCATTTTCAAAATCAATTCACAAAGCTCTTCGGTTTCCTTGGGATTCATACCTGCAGCAGGTTCATCTAGCAAAAGCAATTTTGGATTAGTCGCCAAAGCCCTTGCTATCTCTACTTTGCGACTATTTCCATAACTCAAAGAATTTGCAGGCAAATTAATTTTATCCCCCATTCCCAAATACTCCAAAAGCTCAATAGCTCTATTTTTAATTCTCTTTTCCTCTTTGAAATATCTCCCTACTCGAAACATTGCTTCAAAAAAAGTATATTTTGCATCATTGTGCAAACCAATTAAAACATTCTCCAATACACTCATAGAAGAAAAAAGACGAATATTTTGAAATGTTCTTGCAATCCCAAGATTTACAATCACATTAGGCTTAAAGCGGGAAATATCCTTACCACAAAATGTTACCTTTCCGCTTGTGGGCTTATAATTTGCTGTGATAATATTAAACATTGTTGTTTTTCCTGCACCATTAGGACCAATAAGCCCAAAAATCGTACCTTCTTCTATACTAAAACTCACATTATCAATCGCCTTTAAACCTCCAAAAGCAATACTTACATTCTCTAGCTCCAATAATGCCATTACGCTCTCCTGCCAAAGATTCTAAAAAATCTCGGTTTTAAATCCCACAATTCTTTTTTACCCATAATTCCTTCTCTAGCAAACAGCATAATAACCAACAAAATCAAAGAGAAAAACACCATTCTAAGCCCGGGATAAGCTCCAAAATCTTGACCAAAGAAAACCAAAGGTTGGTCTAAAAATCTAAGCCATTCACCCCCACCAATGACCAAAATAGTTCCCACAATAGCACCCGTTGTGCTACCAAGCCCACCTAACACAATAATAATCAAGAGTTGAAAGGTTAATTCAAAGCCAAAAATCTTAGGATCAATCGTAGTCAATAAAACCGCCATTAACCCTCCCCCAACACCTTCTAAAAATGCACTAGTAGAAAAAGCGAAAGTTTTGATTTTAAAAGTATTAATCCCCATAGCAATTGCCGCATCTTCATCATCTCTTACTGCTTTCATAGCCCTACCATACTTAGAATACACAATCTGCAAAATCAAAATTACTGCTGCTGTTGCAATAATCCCACTCCAAAAAAGCACGGTAATATTTGCCCCATTTTCAAAAGAATGCGTATAAACGAAATTCAAAGGATTCTTCAAAAATTCAGGCAAACTTTGCGAATCTAGCAAACCTTTTAGAAAGTTTTGTATTCCACCAACCACAGAATCTGCATTATTTGGAATCTCATTTAAACCAATCGCCCCATTAGTCCATTGTGGATTATTAATAGCTAAAATTTTAATAATAAATCCAAACCCCAAGGTAACAATTGCCAAATAATCCCCTCTAACCCTAAAAACAGGAAATGCAAGCAAAATAGCAATCAATGCCGCAACTACACCACTGCACAACAAAGCAGGAAGTAGCTCGCTATACATACTAAGCACAAAAGGATGCGGCTCTGCAAGTTCAAACATTCCAAGCTTCAAATCCTCATCTAAAAGCATTAATGCTGTAATATATGCTCCAATTGCGACAAATCCATTAGGCTCCAAAGAAAGTTGCCCTGTTACTCCATTGATCAAATTATAGCTCACCGCTAAAATTACAAAAATCAAAATATTATTAAAGATTCTCAAAGCATAATCATTTAAAAAACATTGTGCCAAAAATAAGACAATAATTACCCCAATATACAGCAACAAATGCCCACTTAAAGTAATGCTTGTGGGATTAGAAGTATAAAGTTTTTGTATTTTATTCATTTACACCCTTTAAAAACGGCTTTTCTCTAAACGCCAATCACCCATAATTCCAACTGGACGAAACAACAAAACAAGGATTAAAAATAAAAACGCAAAAGCATCTTTATACCCACCAAGTTCTGGAAATATTGCAACTGCCATTACTTCTGTAAATCCCAAAATAAAGCCACCAAGCACAGCACCTCCAACACTTCCAATTCCGCCCAAAACTGCCGCTGCAAAGGCTTTTAGTCCAATTAAAACACCCATAAGCGGGTCAATTGTAGGATAAGAAATAGCATAAAAAATACCACCGATACCTGCCAAAGTGCTACCAATCACAAAAACAAGCCCTATAATATTATTAACATTAATCCCCATCAATCGCACAGTATTAATATCAAAAGCAGTCGCCCTAATAGCCATTCCCTGCTTTGTGCGATACAAAAATTGCAATAAAACCACAAGCAACAATAATGTAACAATCGGCACAATGATAGTGATATAAGTTAGATTGATACTTCCAAGATTAAAAGTATGTGAAAAAAACTCCGGAGCACTAAAGAATCTAGGAGTAGAACCAAAAAAGACATTAAATAGATTCTCCAAAAAAAAGCTAACCCCAATAGCTGTAATTAGCATCGAGATTCTAGGCGAAGAACGCAAAGGGAGATAAGCCACTCTATCAATTCCAACTCCCAAAATAGCACAAACCAAAACAGCAAAAATTGCTGAAGCATAAAAGGGCAATCCAAGGGAATTTATAGCAAAGAAGCTCAAAAAAGCCCCAACCATAATAATATCTGCATGTGCAAAATTAATCAATCTCAAACACCCATAAACCATTGTATAACCAATGGCTATAAGTGCATACATACTCCCAAGACTTAATCCATTAACGCATTGTTGCAAAAAAGTTAAAATATCCAAAATTCTACCTTATGGTTCAATGGTTGTTTTATACACCAATTTACCATTTTGAATTTCATTGATAACGGCACTGCGGATTGATTCACCATTTTGGAGAGAGAATTTTCCACTAATCCCTTCATAATCTTTTACATTGCGTATTTTATCATTGATACAAACCCTATCTTCTGCACCACATGCTTCAATAGCTGCTATTGCAATCCCATAAGCATCAGCCAACATTGCACTAAAAGTGCTTACAGGCTCTTTATAAGTGGCTTCATATTCTTTTATAAAAGCCTCTCCCTTAGGTGTCTGCTTAGAATTTGTAGAATAATAATCTGTTACCATATAGCCCTCTCCTGCTTCTTTTGCCACATCAAAAAAGATTTGATTAGAAACAAGCCCATCACCACCAATTGTTGGGATTGCCATTCCAAGTTGTTTTGCTTGCAATGCGATTAATGCACCTTCATTATAATAAATAGGTAGATACAAAACATCCGGATTAGCTGCTTTGATACTTGAGAGTTGTGCTTTGAAATCTTTAGTTCCTGCTTGTGCATTTGTTTCAATTACAATTTGCCCTCCAAGCTTTTTAAATTGATTCCTAAAAGCTTTTGTAAGACCGATAGAATAATCACTGCTATTATCAAATAAAATCGCAGCCTTTTTTGCACCCAAATCTTTAAAAGCCAAATTTGCAGCAATTAGCCCTTGAAAACTATCTGCAAAAGAGATTCTTGAAACAAACTTCTTACCCTTTGTTACCCTATCATTAGTAGCAACCGGTGAAATAAGCGGAGTTTGATTATCATCAGCAATTTTTGTCATTGCCAAAGCATTTGTAGAGATCATAGGACCAATTACAACACTAACTTTATCGCTTGATACAAGTCTTTGCATTGCATTAGCAGATTCAATCTTATCACTTTTATTGTCAATAAAAATAATCTTGATAGTATCACCATTTTTAGTTTTATTTTGTGCTTTATAGGCAAGATCAATCCCTCTTTTTCCAAGCTCACCAAATCCACCAACAGCACCACTAGCAGGCAATACAACTCCTACTTTAACTTCTCCACCAAAGGCAAAACCACATACCAAAGCCAAAGAAAAAATAATCTTTTTCATAATATAAACTCCACTTTTAAGATAATTTTAAAATTTCAAATTATAAAAAAGCCTTACTTTAATGTTGTTTAGATTTCATAAAATAATCTTAATTTTTAAAATAATTCTTTATAGCTTTCAAAAAATGCTTACTTTTTACACTCCAAAACTCCTTTAAAGCTAACCTTTTTGACAATTATTATTTTGTTATATAAGTTTTGCTATAATTTTTAGATTTATTTTTCATCTCTATGACTTAAGGATTAATTATGCTACTTTTCACACCCGGTCCTACACCAACCCCCGAATTTATTAGAGTTGCTATGAGTGAGCCAACCATTCATCATAGAACCCCTGAATTTGAAAATATCTTTAGCAAAACAAGAGAGCTCCTCAAAGAAATGCTACAAATGCCCGAAGTTTTAATGCTTGCAAGTTCTGGAAGTGGTGCAATGGAAGCGTGCGTTACTTCACTTTGTGCTAAAAAACTTCTTAGTATTAATAGCGGAAAGTTTGGAGAGAGATTTGGGAAAATCGCTAATGCCTTTAATATTCCTTGTGTAGAAATCAAGAATCCTTGGGATATTCCTGCAAGCCTAGATTCTGTTTTAGAAGCACTCAAAAACAATCCTGATATTGATGCTTTTTGTATTCAAGCTTGCGAAAGCGCTGGAGGTTTGAGACACCCTTATGAAATCATCGCCAAAGCCATCAAAGAATACAATCCTGAAATTATGGTAATTGTTGATGGAATTACTGCTATGGGAGTAGAAAAACTTGATGTAAGTTGCATTGATGCCCTCATAGGAGGCTCACAAAAAGCCTTTATGTTGCCACCGGGAATGAGTATTATTGGACTTAGCCAAAAAGCAATCCAAAAGATTGAAGATAGAAATGTTGGTTTTTATTTCAATCTCAAAACAGAACTAAAAAACCAAACCAAAAACACGACTGCTTGGACTGCTCCTACAACCATTATAATAGGGCTTTGTGCGTTTTTAGAAAAAGCAAAAGAAATCGGTTTTGATGAGATTTATCACGATACAAAAGCACGCTCTTTAGCCTGTGATGCAGCACTAGAGAGCATTGGATTGAAAATCTATCCCACAATCCCCGCACTTTCTATGACTACTATTAGCGATGACAAAAGCGATGAAATTAGAAAAATCCTCAAAAAAGATTTTAATGTCAATGCCGCTGGAGGACAAGATCATCTAAAGGGTAAAATATTTAGAATCAATCACATGGGAATAGTGCCTATTAATGAAATTGCTTGGGTTGTCAATGCAGTTGAATTAAGCTTAGATAAATTAGGGCGTAGAAAATTCAATGGTTTTGCAAATCAAATTTTCTTAGAACAATATTATAAACTTAAAAATTCAAAGGTAAAATAATGAAAATTTTAGTAACTGGGACAGCAGGTTTTATTGGTTCTTTTTTGGCTTTGAGGCTTTTAGAGCGTGGAGATGAAGTTATTGGGCTTGATTGTATTAATGATTATTATGATGTAAAAATCAAATATGGAAGATTAAAAAACGCTGGAATCTCTCAAGAAAAAATCTCTTATAATACACTCATCCAAAGCGAAAAATACCCCAACTATCGCTTTATCAATCTCAAATTAGAAGATAGAGAAAACCTCTTTGCTCTTTTTAAAAATGAAAAATTTGATAAAGTCTGCAATCTCGCTGCTCAAGCGGGTGTGCGATATTCTTTAGTCAATCCCTATGCTTATATTGATAGCAATATCGTAGGTTTTGTAAATATCCTAGAAGCTTGCAGGCACCACAATATTAAGCATTTAGCTTATGCTTCTAGCTCTTCGGTTTATGGACTTAATGAGGGAATGCCCTTTAGCACAAGTGACAATGTAGATCATCCAATTAGCCTTTATGCTGCAAGCAAAAAAAGCAATGAATTGATGGCTCACACTTATTCTTATCTCTTTAATCTCCCTACAACCGGACTAAGATTCTTTACAGTTTATGGACCATGGGGACGCCCTGATATGGCTTTATTCCTCTTTACAAAAGCAATCTTAGAGGATAAAGCCATTGATGTTTTCAATAATGGGGAAATGCTAAGAGATTTTACCTATATTGATGATATTGTAGAAGGTGTGGTTAGAGTAATTGACAATATTCCTACGCCAAATCCACAATGGAATGGCAAAAATCCTGACCCGCACAGCTCAAAAGCACCTTATAAAATCTACAATATTGGCAATAACAATCCCGTAAAACTTATGGACTTTATTGAAGCTATTGAAAAAGAAGTCGGCAAAACAGCTCAAAAAAATATGCTACCTTTGCAACCCGGTGATGTTCCAGCAACTTATGCTAATGTTAATGATTTGGTGAGTGAATTAAATTATAAGCCTAATACTTCCATCCAAACAGGGATTAAGAATTTTGTGAAGTGGTATCGAGAATTCTTTGCAATCTAAGCAATTCTACAAATTTTGAATCCCTCCAATAAAGGGATTCAATACAATCCCCTTAAGAATCTAGAGAGTTAATTTTTTCTGCTGCGAGATTATCGAGGCTTTTTACAACTTTATCGCTTTCTTCTTCTGCTTGTTTGAAGTATTTGCTAATCTCTCCCATACAACCTTTTGTTCCGCCGTTATTTTTCATCACATTGTATCCAGCAATGATATTTTCATGCACTCCTTGGTGTGGTGCTTCAATAAGCGGATAACTAGGCAATGTAGAATAATTTTGCTTACCACTTCCGCTATCATACCATTTACCCAAACGACAATCATGATGCCCAACAAAAGTTGCTTCCATATTTTCATTAAAGATTGCACTATAACCATTAATCTTAAAGAGCAAATGATCAAGTTTAACAAGTCCGATAAATGTTGAAGTAAGAATCTGCTGTGTTTCTTGACAAATTTGTGTAGCTGAAGTTTGGATTTTTTCCAATGTTTCATTCTGTGTTCCCAAAACTTCCATTTCTTTGATGATTTCATCGGTAGAAGTTTGCACCTCTGAAAAATTCTGTTGCACCACTTGAATATTCATCTCAATTTCTTTGGTAGCTTTTTGTGTCCTTTCTGCTAGCTTCCTAACCTCATCTGCAACAACAGCAAATCCTCTACCATGCTCCCCTGCTCTTGCTGCTTCAATAGCTGCATTAAGTGCAAGCAAATTTGTCTGGTCTGAAATATCTGTGATGAGTGAAATTACACTAGAAATAGCAGTAAAGTCATTTTGCACTTGTGTAATCATATTGTTAAAATCTGAAAGTTTAGCAGTCATACTAGATAAACCATTGATTAAAACCTCTTGTGTTGAAGCCGTATTTTGAATATTTTGTGTAGCGAAGTCTTTTGCATTATAGAGCAAATCCACGGACTTTGCAAAATCATCTTGCAAAATTTTAAGATTCACGCCACAACTTTTAGCCAATCCCAAAGTCATATCTTTAAAAACAGCTATTTCATCTTCTCCAGAATCTTGCGTTTGTTCAAAAGAAGCAATCTGCCCTTCTAATTCTCTATTTCTCTCTTGCAATCTTTGAATTTCACCCTTTAAGAGCTTATTTTCCTCCAATGCTTTTTGAAGCTCTGCTTTGTATTTACCATCAAACATTATTTTCTCCTTAAAATTTTTACCAAAACTGACTGCCTTTAAATTTCAAAAGTTTCTCTAATTTCAAAAAACCTTGATTTAAATATTTTATCCTAATTTCACTCAAAAATTCTTTAATAATATAAAATAATGAATATCTAAGCAAATTTTATAGTATTTTATGATTTAATTTGCCCATACTCTTAATAAAATACACAAAAGGATAAAAATATGGATTTTAGAATCGAACACGATACTATGGGCGAAGTTAAAGTTCCTAATGATAAATATTGGGGCGCACAAACAGAGAGAAGTTTTGAAAATTTTAAAATAGGGATCGAAAAAATGCCAAAAGTTTTGATTTATGCCTTTGCTAATCTCAAAAAATCCCTTGCAATCGTGAATTTTAAGCTTGGCAAATTACCTGAGGACAAAAAGAGCGCCATCACTCAAGCTTGTGATGAAATTATTGCTGGGAAGTTTGATGATAATTTTCCTCTTGCTATTTGGCAAACAGGCTCTGGGACACAAAGCAATATGAATCTCAATGAAGTAATTGCCAATCGTGCCACTGAGATTTTAGGGGGAGATTTTAGAAAAGAAAAGCTTATCCACCCAAATGATCATGTCAATATGTCCCAAAGCTCTAATGATACTTTTCCTACTGCTATGAGTATTGTTGCAGTAGAACAAGTCGAAAAAAAGCTTATCCCCGCTCTTGATGAATTAATCGCAACCTTCAAAAACAAAGTAGAAGAATTCAAAAGTATTATCAAAATCGGCAGGACTCACCTACAAGATGCTACACCGCTGACTTTAGGACAAGAATTTAGCGGTTATCTCTCTATGCTAGAACACTCCAAAGCACAAATTCTTGCCTCACTTCCGACATTAAGAGAGCTTGCTATTGGAGGAACTGCTGTTGGGACAGGACTCAATGCACACCCAAAACTTAGCGAAATGGTAAGCGAAGAATTAAGCCAACTCATCGGCACGAAATTTGTCTCTAGCCCCAACAAATTTCACGCACTCACAAGCCATGATGCAATAAACTTTACCCATGGTGCAATGAAAGGTTTAGCTGCAAATTTAATGAAAATTGCTAATGATATTCGTTGGCTTGCAAGTGGTCCTAGATGTGGGCTTGGAGAATTAAATATCCCCGAAAACGAACCCGGTAGCTCTATTATGCCCGGCAAAGTCAATCCAACACAATGCGAAGCAATCACAATGGTAGCAGTGCAAGTTATGGGGAATGATGCGACTATCGGCTTTGCAGCAAGTCAAGGCAACTTTGAACTCAATGTCTTCAAACCAGTAATCATTTATAACTTCCTCCAAAGTCTTGATTTACTCGCAGATTCTATGCACTCTTTTAATATTCATTGTGCAATAGGAATCACACCCAATCAAGCAAAAATTGACCACAATCTACATAATTCCCTAATGTTAGTAACCGCACTCAATCCTTATATCGGATATGAAAATGCCGCAAAAGTTGCCAAAAACGCACACAAAAAAGGTATTTCTCTCAAAGAGAGCGCAAAAGAACTCGGATTAGTTAGCGAAGAAGATTTTACAAAATATGTAGATCCAACCAAAATGATTGGTCCAAAGGCATAAAGGAATTTTTCCTTTTGCCTAGCCTTTTTTGTTTGCCTCTTGTATTTCTTGCTCTTCCTCTTGTATTGCCTTAATAATCTCTTCATAAGTTTCTAAAGAAAGTTTTGCTTGTTCTTCATCGATTTTTCCCATTACATACCCAATATGCAAAAGCACATAATCCCCGACTTTCACTTCCTCACTCATCAAATCCAAACTTGCTTCCCTGCTTACCCCTAGAGTATCCAAAGTAGCTGTATTAGTTTCTTTATCAATAGAAATTACTTTAGAAGGTATGGCTAGACACATAATTTTTCTCCTTATTTGCTTTTAAAAAATCACAAACTTTCTTAATAGATTCCAAATCATTTTTTGCAACCAAAAACAATGGTATTTCTTTCTTGAGTTTAGCCAAATCCTCTTTCACTTGCCCAACCTCAAAATCAAAAACTTCTATCAAATCACTTTTAGAAATTATCACCGCATCAGCACACATAAACATTGTTGGATATTTCAATACCTTATCATCTCCCTCCGCAGTCGAAAGCAAAACAATATTCATATTTGCACCCAAATCATAACTCGCTGGGCAAACAAGATTACCCACATTTTCAATAAACAAAAAATCTCTCAAATCCCCTTGTTGTTGCAAATTATCCAATGCTTCTTTTACCATCAAGGCTTCCAAATGGCACGCATCACCTGTGGTAATCTGATAAGCATTGACACCATACCTTGCAAGCCTTTGTGCATCACGATTTGTTTGCAAATCACCCTCTACCACACTAAAATCCAAAAGATGATTTTTTGCGATATTTTCAAGCAATGTTGTTTTTCCACTTCCCGGCGAACTCATCAAATTTACCACAAAAAGCCCATTATCTTTATAAAACTCTCGCAATTTCATCGCTTCTTGATCATTTTTAGAAAGTATCCGCATACCCACTTCAATGCTCTTTTTTGACAATGTTGGATTATCCATTCAAAACCTTAAATTTTTTAAAATAATTTTAGCAAAAACAAAATAACTTCTTGCTTTTTTTAGAGCAAATTAGCTATATTACCGATTTTTAATATTTATAATTTAGGAAATTTTATGAAAATTCAAATATCTAATGAAGCCAATCTACCAACACGATTTGGGGATTTTAAGATTCGTGCTTTTAGAGAAATCAAACAAGAATATCCTTTAGAACATTTAGTAATAAAAACACAAGAAATGGGAGATAATCCACTCATAAGAGTGCATTCAGAATGCCTCACAGGCGACGCACTAGGGAGTCTAAAATGCGATTGTGGCGGAGAACTACACAAGGCTTTAGAGCAGATTCACAAAGAACAAGGAATGGTAATTTATTTACGCCAAGAAGGACGTGGAATAGGATTGTTTAACAAAGTCAATGCCTATGCCCTCCAAGATGAAGGCTTAGATACCCTACAAGCCAATCTCAAGCTCGGATTTCAAGGTGATGAGAGAGATTATTCGATTGTAAAATTTATCTTTGAATATTACAATCTCACAAAAATCAGACTCCTTACTAACAACCCTCAAAAGATTCAATACTTTTCTCAATTCGCACAAGTTAAGCGAGAGCCAATCATCATCCCTTGCAACAAACACAATGCAGATTATCTCGCAATCAAAAAACAAAAAATGGGACACCTCCTCTAAAGGAATAAAAATGAAAGAAAAAATCTCCTATTCACAAGCCAAAGAAATCTTAAACTCCCAAGCTATCAAGCCTTGTGGCACAACAAGAGTATTTTTGTATGATTCTTTAGATAGGATTCTTGCACAAGATATTTTTGCTCCTAGCGATATGCCAGAGTTTCCTTTATCCAATATGGACGGATATGCTATTAATTCTACAATGCTAGAAAAAAGCAAAGGGATTTTTGAGATTCTTAGAGAAAATCCTGCAGGCAACCAAGAAATCTTAGAACTACCTCCAAACAAACCTCTAGCAATCAAAACTTTCACCGGTGCAGCAATCCCCAAAAATGCTGATATGCTAATCCCCATTGAAAATGTAGAAAAGCTAGAAAACAAAATCAAAATTACAAAAATTTCACAAATTGGAGAATTTATCCGCCAAAAAGGCGACAACTACAAACAAGGCGAAAAGCTACTCGCTTGTGGGATACAAATCAACCCCAATCACATAGGGCTTTTAGCAAGTCTCAATCAAATCTTTGTAGAAGTTTATGAAAAGCCAAAAGTTGGGATTCTAGTAAGCGGTAATGAAATCTTAGAACTCGGAGAAACCAAACCAAACCCCAATTCCTTTTATAATGCCAATGGGCATTTACTCTATGCAAAAATCCTCGCAAATGGAGGGATTCCAAAGCTCTATCCTATTTTAAAAGATGACAAAAGCAAAATCCGCTCTTGCCTTGATACTGCCCTTAGAGAATGTGATTTGGTAATTTCCACCGGTGGAGCAAGCGTTGGGGATTATGATTTTATTAGGAAAATCTCTCAAGAATGGGAAAATCAAATAATTTTTAGGGGAGTGCAAATCAAACCCGGGCAGCATATACTCTATGCACATTTCAATCAAAAACCATTCTTTGCGCTACCCGGCTTCCCAAACTCCACTTTGGTAACCTTTGAACTTTTTGTCAAAGAAATTTTAATCCGTCTAAGCGGAGGGAGATTCACTCAAGAAGTGCTTGAAGTCATCTTACAAGAAGATTTATCCAAAAAAGATCCAAGAATGGAATTTCGCATTTGCAATATCCGCAACAAACAAGGGCATTTTGAAATTGATTTTGAGGGCAAAAAAGACTTCCAAAGTGCGATTTTAAACAATTTTTGCCCCCTAGATAATGCAAAAATCGGATTAGCTATGTTAGCAAAAGACACCTACAAAGCAGGTGAAAAAATCAGTGTTTTGCGATTATAACTACATCCAATCAATAATCTTAGTAACTTCTTGAACTTCAAAGCATTTAATGCCGAGATTTTGGGTTGGCTTCTTAGGCAAAATTGCCTTATCAATCCCCAATGAAAGTGCTTCTTTGAGCCTTTGTTCTACATTAGAAACTTCTCTAATATCCCCCACCAAACTCACCTCGCCAATAAACACACTTTGAGACGAAAGGACACGATTGCGAAAACTAGAGAGGATTGCCGCTACAATCGCCAAATCCGCAGCAGTTTCCAAAATCTTAATACCTCCTGTAACATTAATAAACACATCATAGCGGTTAAGCGGAATCTCCAGCTTCCGCTCTAGCAAGGCTAAAATCATATTCAATCGATTTGTATCAAATCCGGTACTTGCACGCTTTGGCATACCATAAGCACAATCACTCACCAAAGCTTGCACTTCCAAAACCAAAGCTCTACTTCCCTCCAAAACGACGCTTAATGCACTGCCCGGACTTGAAGTTTTTTGCGAAAAAAAGATTTTAGAAGCTTCTTTGGCTCCCACCAATCCATTGCTTTTCATCTCAAAAATCCCAACTTCACTTGTATTTCCAAAGCGATTCTTAAATCCACGCAAAAACCGCAATTCACGACTAGAATCCCCCTCAAAATACAAAACACAATCCACCATATGTTCCAAGATTCTAGGACCTGCAATCGAGCCTTCTTTGGTAATATGCCCGATAATAAACACGCAAATTCCATAATCTTTTGCCAACCGCATAAGCTCAAAAGTTACTTCCCTCACCTGCGAAACACTGCCCGGACTTGAAGAGATTTTCTCACTATAAAGCGTTTGAATGCTATCAATCACAAGCATTACATATTCTCGTTCTTTAGAATGGATAGAAGCGATAATCTCTTCTAATCTAATAGCATTCAACAAATACAAATTAGGATTCATAGCTCCCAATCTCTCTGCCCTCAATGCGATTTGTGAGCCACTCTCCTCACCACTCACATAAAGCACATTTTTGCCCATTTTAGCCAAATTGCTAGAAATCTTCAAAAGTAGCGTAGATTTCCCCACACCCGGACTTCCGCCCACAAGATACATTCCACCAAGCACGATTCCACCACCAAGCACGATATCAAGCTCACTTTCTCCCGAGCTAAAGCGGATAAATTCCTCCTCTTTTACTTCTGTAATAGGTATGACTTTGGTATTTCTATCTAGCAAAGCTGCTGTGATATGCTCTTCTTTTAGCTCCAAAAAGCTCTCCCAAGCTCCACAATTAGAGCATTTACCAAGCCATTTTGTGCTTTGGAATCCACAATGCTGACATTCAAAAATTTGTGCTTTTTTCTTTGCCACCTTATGCCTTTATCACTTTTTGCAGTATCATAACGAAATTTTATTAAAAATACGAAGTTCAATTTGAAATCTAATGCAGTCAAAATAAGCTTTATTGATTTTCCCCCCAAAGAAGCAAAATGTCAAAAACTTCTTTGGAGGTATATTTAGTTCGGATAAGGAAACTATAATCTCTTGATTTACACTCTTAAAAAATATATATTTGTTCTAAGATTTTTGCTTCCTTGCTTTCACCTCCTAAAGTATTTTAGAATCCCAAAAGACTATTCAAAAGCATTGAATTTCTTTCAAGATTCTAAAAAGAATCAAAGCAATCAAACTCCATTGATTAATTTAACTCTTTTTAGAATCTTTAGCCTAGGATTAACCTAAGCTAAATGATATTAATAAGTAATAGCCATACAAGGATTATTTGTCTTAGCATTATCACTTACAATACATAATCTACCTTTTTCCCTACCTTCATTAATCTCAATACTTGTTTCTTCTTCAGCAGGTAATTCTAAAACTTCTCTTTTGTAGTTTAGATAAGCTAATCTTGCATCATATCCACCATTATTATTGACGGTATCATCACCTTCATAGCCATTGTCTTCATTGTCTCCATTGTTTCCATTGTCGCCACCGCCATTGTCAGGATCGCTTGGATCTGGATTTGGTGTTGGATCTGGATTAGGATTAGGATCTGGGTTTGGATCTGGATTAGGATCAGGATCTGGATTAGGGTTTGGATTAGGATTAGGATTAGGATTAGGATCTGGATTTGGATCAGGGTTTGGATCAGGTGTTGGATCTACCGGTTTAGATGGCTCTAATGGAATAAGTGGAATCGAATCTATAGGAAGAGGAACATTAATATTATCTTGAATATCATTTTGTACCAAAGCATCAACCCCATAGTAAGTAAAGCTTCCTTTAGCTCCTCCTGCCATTACATCAATGTCTTGAGCTTGATTAATCTTAAGATCGTTGATAAATCCTTCTCTTATGCCATTAATGGTTGTTACATAGCCATCAACTTCTTTGATTAGATTTGCCAAATCGGTGCCTTTAAGCACTTTAATTTGATGATCGATAATGTTTGCAACTTCTGTTTTGAGGTCGCTTCTTTGTTGTTTCATGGCTTCAAGATCTTTTTTCATCAACGCAATATACTGGGGTTTCATCCCTATTTGCTCTGCCTTTTTAATATCTTGCTGTAACTTTGCAATTTCACCATCCAAAGTTTCAACTTGATTTTTAATATTTTCTACTTGCGTATTGAGTTGTGCTCCTTGATTGTTTAATTCTTGTGCTTTATTTAAAGCATCAGCAAGTTTCTTCAAAGTATCCTCAAGCGTTTTAATATCAGCTAATTTACCATTAATTGTATTTTTTAGATTTGTCATACCGCCTTTAATGGAATCTCTGTATTTGCTTGTAGCGTTGGTATAGGCATCTCCGCTAAAAAGATTCGAGTGAGTTTTGGTTACTGCATTGCTGTTGCTACCATTATACCCATCATAAAAAGCACGCAAGAAATTAATGGATTGTTTGATAGATTCTTTTAGCTGTGGATTATTTTTATCAATCAAAATATTATTTAAGAAATTAGTAATTTTGCTATCTGCAGTTCCTTCGCCCTCTCCGTTATTGATTGCATTGAGAATGTTAGTAATTCGATTCATAATATCTTGCAAAGTAGCTTGTGTTGATGAGCCATCTTTATTTTCGATAGTTACCCCATAATGTGCTTCCAAAATATCATCGATAATTTGAGGGAGATATGTATTAATCAAAGTTTGGTAATCACCGCTTGTGTTGAGACTACTATTCATAGGATAAGTACTTGAGATTCTCTCTTGTTTCACCCAAGAGTAATTGTAATTACTAGCAGTTATATTTGGATGCCATGCCTTTACCTCGCCTTCAAACCCCTTATCATTTGATACTGCATCATAATGGTAAAAATTCACATCTTGACTGCCATAATGTCCATCAGCAATTTCCCCTTTCAATGCAGTGTTCCTAATACCATTGATTACACCATTAGCAGTATAATAAAGTCTATCTTGACCATTAATTCGAACAACATTATATCCCACATCTGCACTGGGACCATAACGCGTATCTGTATACTTAGTATTATAATAAATATTGATATTGCTTAGAGAGCTACCAAGTCCATTTGTATGATAATAAAAGGTTTTAGATCGATTACGACTATCTGAATTATAATCTCTAACAGATGCCGGTATAAATTTTGTATTTTCATCAAAATAAAGAGAAGCATTGCTAATAGAATTACCAGAACCAAGCTCTGTAACAAAGCCAGCAATCGCGATATTTGCATTAGCAGCCATACCTGTAACTACATCATTTTGCAAAATTCCGATTTTGTTTAAAATCACATTATTAATAGTTGTTTTAGAGTTACCATTTGCATTTGCAATTCTCCCTGCAAATCCACCCACAAACATTGTCGCTCCGCTGAATTGATTAGAATACAAATAGAGATTTTTAATATTATTCAAAACAACATTGTTAATGTTTCCACCATTGATTACCCCTGCAAATCCGCCTACATAACCATTGTCATTTGGCCCACTATTTGCATGAGTATTTTCCATTCTACCTTGCAAATCAATGTTATTGAGTGTAACATTATTGATATTTCCACCATTGATTTGCCCTGCAAGTCCACCAAGGTATATTGTATCTGCACTTGCGTTAATATTTGCATTGATTGTATCAATAGTTAGGTTTTTGATAGTGCCTCCACCGATTTTGTTAAATACGCCGGCGATAGTTATACCACCATTGTTTGAAGCGTCATTGTTATCAAGTGTGATATTTGACATTGTGTAGCCATTACCATTGAAGATTCGACTAAACCCACTATTATCAGGTTTGCCAACAGAAACAAAATCAACACCATTGAAATTAAGATTGTTGATTAATTTAAATTCATTTATGCTTCTTGTTTCGTTTATATTACCATTCCAAGCATTTGCAAAATCATTCCAACCACCTTCAGCACCAATGGTGATGATACGATGAACATACCAAGTTCCACCACCAAGGTCTTGTCCATTAATACTATAATTTTTTTTAATCCAATCCTTGTGTCCGTTAGCTTTAAAAGTGCTCATTGCCATTTGGACTGTAATTTGAGGATCAGGCTGACCGATACCATTAGTTCCTATAAGCTGAATATTTTGCTTATTTTTAACGCCCTCAACATCCAAAAAGATTTTATTTCCTATTATACGCAAACTATTAGGATCGCTACCATTATTGTATTTTCCTTGGACATCTATGGTGCCATTTGAGGTTAGATTCCTCACTTCAGTACCTACCAAAGTAATATTATTTGCATTAATAGTCCCCATATTGATAACATTACCCTTCAAGCTACCACGAGTAAATACAGGGGAGAAATTCACTGCATTTTGATCGCCATTTTGTTTGGCTGCATCTACAAATTGATTGAGTGCTTTATCCAAACTTGAAGTAAAAGCTCCAAATTTATTTGCATTGACACTCGCCCCTTGTCCTATTAACACTCCACTTGGATTGACTAGATAGATATTATTGCCATTGCCATTGAGAGTTCCTAATATCTTAGAGGCTTTGTTGGAATAATCAAGATTCAAAAAGGCTTTGCCACTTCCGTTAAAATTTACCCTTTCTCCATTATTAATATTAAATCCACCACCCCACGCAATTACATGGTTTTTGTTATTTCCTGTGATAGTCATTGTTCCACTATTTTTGATAATGCTTCCGCTTCCATGGATAAATTTACCACCAGCAGGTAAAGCCGCTAAGTTTTGAGACAATAACACACTAGCGATGATAGAAATACCAATTTTGCTAATGGTTTTGGAATCTTTTTTGGATTCTTGAATCTTTTTAGGATTCTTAGTAAGTTTTTGGGGTTTTGAGTTTTTGAGAGTGTTTAAAGAGTTAGTTAAAGGCTTATTTGCCCCCCCCCCCCCATACTACGACAGAATTAGGATTGTTTGACATTTTATCTCCTTTATAAGATATTTAAATTTATAAAATAAAGAAAAGTCTTTTTATTTATAAATTCATAAAGAGAATTATACTACTAAATTGAGATAAAATTGATGAAATAAAAATAAAATAATTATAACAAAATTATATAAATGATTTAGTAAAAGTTAAATAATAATTTAATCTTTATAATTAGGCTTGATGATTAGCTTCATCATCCAGATATTACACCAACCAAAAAGGGCTAAGAAATAAAAGGCTTTTCGCACTTCAAAATAAGATTCTCCATCTACGAAAAAATAAGAAAAACAAAAGATAATCAAACAATTCACAAGCAAAAGCAAAAGATTTAAAAATTCATAGAATCCAATGAGATATTTTCGCTTCAAACAAAGAAACCCAACCATCAATAACCCTATTAGCAGCAAAGCAAAATCAATATAATCCGCTGTGGATTTCATAGGGGAAGTAATAGCAAAACCAAACAAAGTTACAATCATTACATTAATATTTGGCTGCATTAATTGCAAAATTTTGCCTATTTTGGTGCTTTTGTCAAAGTTGAGTTTGAAAAAGTAAATAATAAAGGGAAAAACCACAAAAAACAAATAAAAACTATAATCCATTACCATTTGGTAAAAGCTCTTATCAAAAGCATTCTCATTTGTCGCAAATTTCAAAGAATCCTCTAGCGAAAAAATATCATAATAAGTTCTTTGCAACACAAAAAGTTCATAATACAAAAAAGTGCCAAAAACACACAATGCGACAAAAATCATCGCACTATATAATTTGGGTAAATGGCTAGAATAAATCCTCACCATATTAAAAACACTCACTATCACTCCACAGAGCAAAAAGGTAACCCCTGTGCAAAAATAGATTCCAAATGGCTGTGTTACTAATCGAAACATTTGCTTGAAATCATTAAAAGCCCCACTCAAAAATAAAGTTAGAATCGTGAAAAATGCTAATACAAAATACAAAGATGAAAAAACTAAATGTGGTAAAGTGATTTTTTTCAATTTATTTCCTTATGGATTTCTAATAAAATAACTATCAATGCCATCGGCAATTCCCTTGGCAATGTTTTTTTGGAATTTGGTTTGTGAGAGTCTTTTGCCCTCTTTGGGGTGTGTGATATATCCCACTTCTAACAAAACTGATGGCATTACCGCCCCTGCTAAAACCCAAAAAGGACCTTCCCTCACACCGCCATCGACGATTTTATATTCTTTCCTTAGAGAGCTTAACATTCCATATTGAATATCAATTGCTAAACGATTAGAAGCGATAATTCTTTGGGTGTTTAGCGTATTTAAAAAAGATTGTTTAGAAAAATAATTCATCGCTTCAATATCATCTTTGTTTTCCAAAGCTGCGACTTTCTTTGCCCTCTCGCTCCTTGCTGTGGAGAGGAAATAACTCTCTACCCCTTCTAGCTCATCTTTGTTGTCCATAATAGCATTAGCATGGATTGAGATAAATAAATCTGCATTTTTGTTGTTGGCAAACTTCGTCCTATCTCGCAAACCTACAAATTTATCACTACTGCGTGTCATATAGACTTTGTATCCTCTCTCTTTGAGATTGTCCCTCAAATACAATCCAATCTTTAAAACTACATTTTTTTCACAAGTTTTATTGACGCCCACTGCACCACAATCTTTGCCGCCATGTCCGGGATCTATTACGATAATTTTGTCGTTTGTATTGATTTTTGAATTTTTGGAAGTATCTTTGCCAAAAAGCATAGGGATAGAAATGTTATTTGTATTTGGAAAAGTAAAACTTGCTTGTTTTTGCGAGACTGCTAGGGCTATTTCAAGTTTTTTGGGCGTTTGTATCACCAAACGCACTTTGGTAGGGGAATTTTGTGCGATTTTGATTTTTGTCCCTTGTATTTCAAATGATTTTGCACTCCCCATAAGAGAGGCTTGTATATCATACACATAACGCAATTCTTGTTTATTTTCTAATACAAACTTTTTGAAGTGATTTTTAGTGATTGTTTGATTGAATCTCAAAGTAATTCCATTTTGCGTTTGTTTGACAGAGAGTATTTCCAAACCTCCCCCCATCAACAAACTACAAAAAAAGCAAACTACGATAACAAATCTCATCATTTGGTTAGTTCATCAAGGATTTCTTTAACGCTTTGGATTTTTTCAATCCTATAACCATTTGCACCTGTAAAGTATAAGCCTTTGATAGGATCTCCTAAATACCCATCGCCCAAACCATCTGCGATGCAATATCCTACCTTTTTTGCCTCCTCGCCCCTATGGCAAGGTGCGACACAATTACTAATACAAGCGATTTTTGGTTTTCTCCCCTCGCGTAATTCCCTAATCACGCCGGTAACAATCGCCCTTGCAGGATAACCAACTGGGGATTTAATCAACTCTATATCTTCTTTTTTGATTTTTGGCATTAGCTCATTATAATACCTTGCATCACATTCACTAGCCCCCAAGAATCGAGTTCCCATTTGCACACCACTTGCCCCCAACTTTATCATTTTGTCAATATCTGCTCTATCCCAAATCCCACCTGCTGCGATAATAGGAATCTCTCCCCACTTTTTGCTTTCTTCTAAAACTTCAGGGACAATACTCTCTAGCTGATATTCTGGCTTGAAACAATCCTCATAACTCACCCCTTGATGTCCTCCACTCAAAGGACCCTCTACAATAACCGCATCGGGCATTCTTTTGTATCTTCCCTCCCAACGCTTGCAAAGTATTTTTAAAGCCTTTGCCGATGAAACAATGGGAATAAGTGCAACATTTGGGAAATTGCTTGTAAATTCGGGCATATTTGTAGGCAATCCTGCACCCGTGATAATCATATTTGCCCCTGCCTCACACGCATCACGGACAACTCTCCCATACTCATTAATAGCATACAAAATATTTGCACCAAGAGGATTTTCTCCGCAGATTTTCCTTGCATTTTTAAAAATTTCCAACAAAGATTCTTTGGAATAGAAATTAATCGTATCAAAAGGGCGATTTTTTATCACTCTTTGAACAAAAGCACTATTTTTATAATATCCAGTCCCAACACAAGAAATTATCCCTAATGCACCATTTTTGGAGACATTTCCAGCTAGATTATCCCAGCTAATCCCAACGCCCATTCCACCTTGAAAAATCGGGAGAGGTATTGTGTATTTTCCTATTTTGAGAGGTTTTAATTCTAATTTATATGGCATAATTTCCCTTTTTATTTAATCAATATACGCGCAAATTTACGCTTCCCAGCTTGTATAACATATTCTCCAGCTTCTAAATTTAGCTTTGTATCAGTTAATCTTTCTCCATTGATTTTTACTCCACCTTGTTTAATGAGCCGCAAAGCTTCCGAGCTAGAAGTGCTTAAGGCACATTCATTCATCAATTGTGCAATCCAGATTCCAGCATTTTTTTCAAAAGTTGGCATATCACTTGGCAATTCATCTTTGCTAAAAACCTTGATAAATTCCTCTCTTGCTGCTTCTGCACTTTCTTTATTATAATAGCGAGTAATGATTTCTAAGGCTAGGTTTTCTTTGACTGCTTTTGGGTGCAAACTTCCCTTTTCTACCCCCTCTTTAAGCTCTGCAATTTCTTGCAAACTTTTGGCGCTCAAAAGCTCATAATAACGCCACATCAAACTATCAGAAATACTCAATAATCGCCCAAACATTTCTTTTGGTTCTTGTGTAATTCCCACATAATTACCCAAACTTTTACTCATTTTATTGACGCCATCTAAGCCCTCTAATAAAGGCACCATTACCACTGATTGTTCTTTGGACATACCATAAGCTCTTTGTAGATGCCTACCCATTAGCAAATTAAACTTCTGGTCTGTCCCTCCGCATTCAATATCACAATCCAAAGCCACAGAATCATACCCCTGCAACAAAGGATAAAAAAACTCTACAATGCTAATAGGACTTTGTGCTTTAAACCGTTTCTCAAAATCATCTCTTTCAAGCATTCTTGCGACTGAAAATTTGGCAGAAAGCTCAATCATTCCACGCGTTCCAAGCTCATCAAGCCATTTTGAATTAAACACAATCTCCATTTTAGAAGAATCCAATACCTTTGTAACTTGCTCTTGATAAGTCTTCGCATTAGCCAAAACTTGCTCTTTGCTCAATGGTTTTCTTGTCTCACTTTTGCCTGATGGATCACCAATCATCCCTGTAAAATCACCGATTAGAAAATAAACCCTACCTCCATATTTTTGAAAGGTGGCTAGTTTTTGCAAAAGCACTGTATGCCCCAAATGCAAATCTGGTGCAGTTGGATCAAATCCTGCTTTGACTTTAAAGGTTTTTCCTTCTTTGAAATAATCGCTTACTAACTTTTTAATATAATCCAAACCTATAATTTCTTGTGTTCCTCTTTGGATTTCTTCTAAAGCCAACTCTATTTGCTTTTCTACACTCATCTATTCTCCTTAATTTGCATATGCGTCTTTAAAAGCGCTAATATCAATGATTTTATAATTATTTCCAAGCAATGCTCTAAGCTCCTTCACATCCGAAATATGTGTTTCAAAACGCACCTCGCAATGGGTTGCATAAGTGCTTTTTTGAGAACCAAGCTCGACACCTAGCACATTAATATCGCATTTTGCCAAAAATTGCAAGAAATTTGCCAAAACTCCTCTTTGATTCTCCAAAGCAACGATAAGTTTATAAGTCTGCAATCTATCGCCAAGCCAATTTACATAAAGCATTTTTACACCTTTTTGAATCTCCAAATACGCCCTATCACAAAGCTTATGATGCACAAATGCTTTAGAACCACTTTTAAATGCAATAATAGAATCTCCAAATTTGGGGTGGCAGCAATAATCAAAAACAGCTTGATTGATTGTGTGGTTAGTTTGAATGACTAAATTATCAAAATACAATTCTTTGAGTTTTAAAATTCGGATTTTAATTTGCGTTAGAAATCCCGCTTTTTGTTTATAATAATTTTTAATCCGATTTTTAATATCTTTCAAAAAAGCAATATCGGTTGTTGCTTTGTAAATAGATTCTTCTAGTCCATTTTCTTTTACAAACATTTCGATTTCTTCTGCACTTTTTTCAAAAATAGTCGCAATGATATTAATCGCACTTTTTTTCTCGATTTCTTTAATCCTTGAAGCACAATTCATTTTAATTTGACTTTTGGCTCTTGAAGTTTTGACCGCATCTATCCACGAACAACGCAAAATCGTCTCTTTTGCAGTGATGATTTTTACAATATCGCCACTTTTTAGAGTGGTTAGTAGAGAAGTTTTTTGATTATTCACATAAGCTTCTTTTGCGCGATTCCCCACTTCTGTATGCACCGCATAAGCAAAATCCAACACCACCGCACCAATGGGCAAAGAATAATTATCCCCATCGGGTGAAAAAACAACAATATCTTCCCGATAAAGATCGTTTTTTACAAGTTCATAAAACTCTTCTACTGAATTATTTTGAAATTGTAATTTATTGAGCCAATCAAGGCTCGGACCGCTATTGCCACCGATTTTATACTTCCAATGTGCAGCAATTCCATACTCTGCACTTCTGTGCATATCTTCTGTGCGGATTTGCACTTCAAAAATAGCCGAATCATCAAAAAGGGTGCTATGGATTGTCTGATAGCCATTTTCCTTTGGCAAGGCAATATAATCTTTAAACCGCGACATAATAGGCTTAAAACGCAAGTGTAAAATTCCAAGCACTTTATAACAATCCAAATCATTTTTAACAATCACTCTAATAGCAAGCAAATCCAAAACTTCTTCGATAGAAATGCCTTTGCGTTGCATTTTGAGATAAATTGAATAATGCCGCTTCACTCGGCTTTCTAAATGGAAATCTCCCTCTGGCACACCACTTTGGATAAGGCTTTTTTTGACCTTTTGCATAAACGCATTAAGTTTTAATTGAATTGTTTGCTTATGGTTTAAAAAATAATCTTCTATTTTGCGGTAATCTTGTGGAAAAATATAAAAAAAACTTCTATCTTCTAGCTCATTTTTTAAGCTTGAGATTCCTAGTCTATGTGCAATTGGAGCATAAACTACCAAAGTTTCTTCAGAGATTCTGCGTTGTTTATTTGGAGGCAAGGCACCAAGTGTTAGCATATTATGCAATCTATCGCACAATTTGACTACCAAAACCCGCACATCTTTTACTGAAGTAATTAACATCTTTCGGAAACTCAAAGCCGCTACAACAAGCTTCTCATTAGAATGTGAAGCGGGCAATTCCTCTGCCCTAATGGCAACGATTTTGGTTAATCCATCTACCAAAGAAGCAACATCATCGCCATAATCTCTTCTTACTTCATCAAGCGTGTATTGCGTATCTTCTACCACATCATGCAAAAGTGCTGCACACACCATTACTTCATCGCCACCAAAATGGGCTACAATGCAAGAAACAAGCAATGGATGCACGATATAAGGCTCTCCACTGCGTCTTTTTTGCTCTTTGTGTGCTTGTGTAGCAAAAGCAATGGCTGCTTCTATATTTGGTGTTATCTCCACCATACTATAAAGCAATTCTGTGGCTTTTTGCGGACTATTAATTGCAGCAACTTTGTCTAAAAACTTCACATTCTACCCTAAACAATCACATAGAATCTAAAAGATTCTTAGCCTTGCAAATCCTCCACTTTTTCTAATCCGATTTTCCCCTCGGCTACTTCTAGCAATGCAATATCGGCAAGCTTATCTGTCTTGACATTTTTATTGACAAGTGGTTTTGCACCCCTACTTAGCTCATCAATTCTTGCAAAAAGAATATTAGATAATAAATATCTATCAAAATTTACTTTTTCTAAAGCCTTAGAAGCGATTTGTTCTGTTCTCATTCTCTATCCTTTAATTAATTTGAAACTTTGGAATAAATAGCATTTTCCTCATTTTTAAGGATTGCTAGAAGATTCCCTTTTTTAAACATATTACACACCACAATAGGCAACGCATTATCTTTTGCCAAAGCAATCGCAGTATCATCCATTACTTTAATATTATCCCTAAGTGCTTGCTCATAGCTAATTTGCTTAAGCATTATTGCATCAGAATATTTTGCTGGATCCTTATCATACACACCATCAACTTTTGTTGCTTTGATAATCATTTCTGCTTCAATCTCAACTGCTCTCAAAGTCGCTGCGGTATCTGTGGTAAAAAATGGATTCCCTGTCCCTGCGACAAAAATCACCACTCGCCCCTTTTCAAAATGACGCATTGCACGACGATTGATATATGTTTCGCACACCTCTTTGATTTCTAATGCGCTTTGCACTCTCACATCAAGCCCGTGATATTCCAATGCCTCTTGCATTGCTACTCCATTAATCACAGTTGCAAGCATACCCATATAATCGCCGCTTGTCCGCCTAATGATGCCACCTTTTGATGCACTCACACCTCGTATAAAATTCCCTCCACCAATGACAATTCCCACTTCAATTCCATTATCTACAAGTGTTTTTAATTCCATTGCAATATAATCAAGGATTCCACTCTCAATCCCAAAGCCACTCTCTCCAGCCAAAGCCTCACCAGAAAACTTTATCAAAATTCTTCTTGCCATAAAAACCTCACAATTTAGCACTTGAAATTTTTTATTATATTCAAAAGATACTTACGATTAAGTAAAGAATTTGAGGAATCTACCAAATTTCATCATTCTTTTGTTGTAATTTTTCCATTTGTTGTAATTGCAACTCATAAGCCTTATTAAGATTTTGGTATGAATTTTGCCCTTTTTGGCTTTTGTCTTTTGGTAAATCTTTGCGGTTATAAAATTCCTCAAAATGCTTAATATGTTCCTTTGTGCCATTATGTTGCATTTGCAAATTATCCAAATTTTTTTGACGCAACTGCTCACTTAGATTCTCTATGTGTTGTTTTAATGCACTTTTTTTTGGAGTTTCTATTTGCTCTTTATCATCGCTCAAAGAATTAGCATTAGGAATAAAACTTTGTGTTTCTTTGGTGTTATTAGATTCTTTATTTTCTAATGGTTTTTCACAGCCCAAAAAAACTATCAAACATAAAATAATTATCCTATAACCCATCCATTCACTCTTAAAAATTAATTTTGGATTTATAGCATATTTTGTTAAGATTGCAAATAAATTTTAATCCCAAACTATCAATTTTGCTTAAGGTAGAAAATGAAAAATTTATTTTTTGATACTAAGATTCTTGATTCTCGTGCAACACAAGATTTTTTACTCCCTTCTGAAATTTTAATGGAAAATGCCGCTAGAGGTATGGCAGAATTTATTTGTTCTCAATTTGATAAACACTCCAAAATCCTTTTAGTTTGCGGTAGTGGTGATAATGGTGCGGATTGTCTAGCGTTGGCTAGAATGTTGGCTGGCAAATACTCTTTGGGGATATTTTTGCCCCTAGGGATTAAAAGCCCCCTATGCCAACTCCAATATGAACGCCTAAAAAAAGTCTCTCTTTGCTGCGAGATTGAATTTCTATCCACCCTTGATAATTCCACTCTTGCACAATTCAATCTCATCATTGATGGAATCTTTGGTATCGGATTTAAAGGGCAGTTATCAGATGAATTAAAATCCCTTATTGCATTACTCAATCAATCTTGTGCAACAAAAATCGCCTGTGATATCCCAAGTGGAATTGACAAAAGCGGGAATCCTTGTATCTTAGATGATAGAGCATTTGCCTTTAAGGCGGATTTTACCCTTACAATGGGGGCTTTAAAAACTGCACTTTTTAGCGATTTAGCAAAGGATTTTGTAGGGGAAATCCACTGCATAGAGCTTGGCATTAGCCAACAAATTTTTAACACAGATTCCTCTTTTAGGCTTTTAGAATCTCAAGATTTCAAAGCCCCAAAAAGAAAGCTACAAAACTGCAATAAGGGTAGTTTTGGACATTTAAGTGTTTTTGGTGGCGAAAAAAGCGGTGCTAGTATCTTAGCTGCCCTTAGCGGATTTAAAATAGGTGCGGGACTAGTCAGCATCATTAGTCAAACTCCACTTCCAAACCTTCCTTATGAGATTATGCACTCTTGCTTTATCCCATCAAACACAACTGCCATTTTGCTGGGAATGGGCTTTGGCAAAGAAACCCCATTACCTTTGGAATCTCTCCAAAATTTCAAAGAAATTCCACTTTTATTAGATGCAGATATTTTTTATCACAAAGATTTTCAAAATCTCACACAGAATTTTAAAAATCTTATCCTAACTCCGCACCCAAAAGAACTTCAAACGATTTTAAAAACGCTTTGTCATCAAGAAATTTCTACTCAAGAAATCCAAAAAAATCGCATTTCTCTTGCACTAGAATTTTCACAAAAATACCCCAACATTACGCTCATCTTAAAAGGCGCTAATAGCATTATTGCAAAAAATGGGGAAATTTTCATCAATCCTTTGGGGAGTAATGCTCTTGCAAAAGGCGGTAGTGGCGATGTTTTAGCAGGGATGATTGGGGGCTTTTTGGCTCAAAGCTATTCTCCTTTAGAATCTTGCATTCAAGGAACTTTAGCCCACAGCCTTTGTGCAAGAAATTTTTGCAAAAAAAGTGCAGATTTCTCTCTAAGCCCCCTTGATTTAATTACACAAATTCGCTATCTTTAATATAAATTTTAAAATTTACAAGGATATTTATGAACAATGATACTTTAATAATCGGAAATCAAAGCTTTAAAAGTCGCCTTATTGTAGGTAGTGGAAAATACCCTGATTTTAAAACCACTTATGAAGCTACTCTTGCTTCTGAAGCTGAAATGATCACCGTTGCAGTGCGTCGAGTGAATATTACTAATCCAAATGAAGAGAATCTTTTGGATTATTTTAAAAATACTCAAATACAATTTCTCCCAAACTCCGCTGGTTGCACTAATGCTAATGAGGCTATTACGCTTTTTAGGCTAACTAGGGAAGCAACCGGGATTAATTTTATTAAACTTGAAATTATTGGAGATACCCAAAAAACTCTTTATCCTGATGTTTTAGAAACACTCAAAGCTTGTGAAACCTTAGCCAAAGATGGCTTTGTGGTATTAGCTTATAGCAACGATGATCCTGTAATGGCAAAACATTTAGAAAACGCTGGTGCAAGTGCTGTTATGCCACTTGCTGCCCCTATTGGAAGCGGACTTGGTATCCAAAACCGCTATAATATAGCATTTATCAAATCTGCTATCAAGATTCCTGTGATTGTTGATGCTGGTGTTGGTTGTGCTTCTGATGCGGCAATTGCAATGGAGCTTGGTGCTGATGGTGTGCTCACTAATACCGCTATTGCTCAAGCTAAAAATCCTATTTTAATGGCACAAGCAATGGCACAAGCAGTGAAGGCTGGGAGAGCAAGTTATCTAGCAGGAAGAATCCCCAAAAAGCCTTATGCAACGGCTAGCTCTCCAACTGATGGGCTTTTAGAATTTTAAGAGGCGTTTTTGCAAGGTTTCATATTGCACACACATAAAGTGCGTGAAGAAGATTTGCTTGTTAGAATCCTAACTTCTAATCACATTCACACACTTTATAGATTCTATGGGGCTAGGCATAGCATTATTCATTTGGGGAATAAAATTGACTTTATCATCGAGCAAGATTTGCGAGAAATTGGCAAACTAAGAGAGCCTATGCATTTGGGCTTTGCTTGGGAGAGAGAACCTAATAAACGCTACTATTGGCAACAATACCTAAAATTACTCAATCAACATTTACATGATATTAATCATATTGATTCCTTTTATTTTAAACACTTAGAGGAAGGTGCTAAACGCCTCCACAAAGAAGAATCTAAGCGGTGCATTTTGAATCTTTATGCACAATTACTCAATTTTGAAGGCAGGAAAAATCCACTCTCCACTTGTATAATATGCGAGAAAGAAACTTCTGATGAAATCGCAATTAGTCGTGGTATTATTTGCGGGCATAAATCTTGCATTCAAGGTGAAACCTTCCAAAAATCTCACATCGCACAATGGCTAAACTTGCAAGGAGAGTTTTTGGAGGATTTGGAAGTTGAAAAATTATGGAATATCTTAATGCTTGGTTTATAAGCTAAATCAAAGGCGACAAAATTGTAATGCAAAATAATACCCTTACTAAAAAGGTTCAAACAATGATGGATTTAAAGATATTAGACTTTATTAGACAAAATCATTTGCTTTCTTTGAGCACCATAGATGATGATGGCGTGTATGTTGCCAATTGCTATTACGCCTTTGATGCAGAAAATTTAACCTTTTTAATCAAAAGCGACAAAACTTCAAAGCATATTCAACTTGCACAAAAAAGCCCAAAAATCGGAATCACAATTGCTAAAGATCATCAAAACCTATCTTTGCTTAAAGGACTACAAATCAAAGCTCTTTTTAAAGACGCTTCTTTAATGCAAAAAGAGATTTATTATTCTCATTTCCCTTATGCAAAACTCATCAAAGGGGATATTTTCGCACTAGAAATCCAATGGGCAAAATATACAGACAATAAACTTCTCTTAAACCAAAAACTCTTTTATCAAAAAATTAGTCCATCATAAAAGATCTATAATAAAAATTAAAATAAATTTCACTATATTTTCTTATAAAAGCTCTATTTTAAGGCTTTTTAGCTACAATTCAAGCCCCAAAAACTTAATATTAAAGAAAACAACATAAAATATAAGAGGAAAAAATTATGAAAAAAGTTTTATTATTAATGAGCGGCGGCGTGGATTCAAGCTATTGTGCATATCTACTACAAAAACAAGGTTACAGCGTTTATGGGATTTACCTTAAGCTTCACAACAAAGATGAAAAACATCAATACTACACACAAAATATTCAAA
This sequence comes from Helicobacter pullorum, assembly GCF_900638355.1. Classification (GTDB taxonomy): domain Bacteria; phylum Campylobacterota; class Campylobacteria; order Campylobacterales; family Helicobacteraceae; genus Helicobacter_D; species Helicobacter_D pullorum. The sequence goes on from NZ_LR134509.1 coordinate 1,370,998, forward strand.
AATGCTCTGAATATCTTAAGATTCCTTATCAAATTGTTGATGAAAGAGAGCTTTTTAAAAAAAGCGTGTATGATTATTTTGTAGAATCTTACAAACAAGGCTTAACGCCTAATCCATGCGCAATGTGTAACCCTAATGTAAAATTCCACATTGCTTTTAAGCTTGCCAAAGAGTTAAATTGCGATTTTGTTGCAACAGGACATTATGCACAAATCCAAAATGGCAGAATCGCTCAAGCAGTGGATACACATAAGGATCAAAGTTATTTTCTTTTTGGTTTAAAGCAAGAATGGATTGATAGAATTATTTTTCCACTTGGAGACAAAAAAAAAGAAGAAATCAAACCCATTGCACTAAAGGAACTTCCTTGGCTTGGCACACTAGAGACTTATAAAGATTCTCAAGAAATTTGCTTTGTTGAAAATTCATACATTGATATTTTGCAAAAACACTACAACACCAACAAAACAGGAGATGTGCTAGATAGCAAGGGCAATAAAATTGGCACACACAAAGGCTATATGCAATACACCATAGGAAAACGCAAAGGCTTTACAATCAAAGGCGCACTTACTCCACATTATGTGCTAAAAATCAATCCCAAAGAAAATACTATCATTGTGGGAGACAAAGAAGAATTAGCTACCACACAAGTTCAAGCTCTCAATCTCTCTTTGCCACAAGAATGGTTTGAAGACAAAAGGCAAATAGATTGTGAAGTCAAAATACGCTACAAAAGCCACAAGATTCCAGCTAAAATTAGCCTAGAAAACAAAAACAACCAAAACATTATCACAGCACACCTCAAAGAAGCCGCTTATGGAGTAGCAAACGGGCAAGCCCTAGTATTATATGAAGGGAATCAGGTTTTAGGTGGTGGATTTATTGGCACTTTTTAATCAAAATTTAAACTAAATAAATATTATAATGCCCTTGCATTTCTTGCACAAAAGGGCATTTTTCAAAGCTTTCTATTATTTCTTTTTTGGAATTTTTTATCTCCGTTTTTCTTCAAACCAAACAACTCACACAAACTTTTTGTTTAAACAATATTAGATATAATTGTGCCATCAAAATAGCAAAAGGGTAAATTATGTTTGATTATGCTAAATATGAAAATGCAACACAAAAAGAAATAATACATGCTTTAAATCTAACACAAAGAAAATCAGAAAAGTTAAACCAGCAATTAAAAGAGAATAGAGAGATTTTTAAATTTTTGCAAAAAAAATTAAAAGAATCTTTTAGTTCCAAAAAAAACAAAAAAAATAATATTCCAAATAGTAAAACAATTAATGTTTTAAACAATAATACAAGTATAGGGGTTTTTAATGATTTTGATGAAGCTAAAAAAGCCTTAATGAGTGATGAATGATGAGAAAAATTGACATTAAAAACACTTTCAAAAAAGATTATAGACAAGTCTTGAAACAAGGTTGGAGTGAAAATGCTATTGATGAAGTGATTAAACAACTTGCAAACGATGATATTTTAAATCCACAATTAAAACCGCATCCATTAGGTGGAGATTATAAAAATTATATGGAATGCCATATTTTTAGCGATTTGATAATAATATATCAAAGAGATAAAGAAATTTTAAGTCTTTATCGCATAGGAAGACACCAAGACTTATTTAAAAGCTATTAATCATCAAATATACTAATTTTTGTATTTTGTACCTCTTTAACTCTTTTAATTTATAAAACCTCTTAAACTCATCTGCATCTATTATTAGCTCTATTATAAAATCATTTTTTCTAAACTTTTTTATAAAAAATGGGTAGTTTTTACACCTTTTTGGAGAAATAAAAAAATACTTTCTTTTTTTCTTTGCTTTGAAAGTTTCTACCTGTATAATCTATACATAAAATACAAGGGGGACTTTCAAAGATGAAAAACAGAATCGCAGTCGCAACAGACTTCTCAAAAAAAAGTCTTATGGCACTTACAAAGGCAATCTATCTTGCAAAAAAATTCCAATGTTCTTTAGATGTTTTGCATATTGTGGAATATTCAATCTTCCACAACCCCAAAAAAGATAAAAAAGCAGGCAAAGAAGCTCTAGCAAAATTCATTGAAGATAATTTTCCAAACCTAGAAATAGAAATGCGACAATTTTGCTATGTTGGCACTATCCATAAAGAAATCAATAAACACATCAAAGAATACAAATGCCAAATCTTATGTGTAGGTGCCACAGGAGAGACACAGCATTTGACAGATATTTTGCTTGGCTCTGTTACCAAACAAATCATCAAAAAATCATCAATTCCCGTCCTTGTTGCTAAAAACGAAAGTTTGCCAGATTATATCAATATTTTCTCTCCGACAGATTTTAGCGATTCTTCTGCCAAAATTGCAAAGATTGCAAAAAGAATCTTTCCAGAGGCTCACTTGATTTTCTATCATATGATTAATCGCCCTTTTGAGATTCGATTAGGGCATTATGGTGCTGATGATGAACAAATTACAAATTTCAACCAAAATGCCGAAAACAAAGCCAAAGAAATAGCTAAAAAATTCCTAAAAAACTTCCAAGGCAGCAAAAAAGAAATGATATTAGATAGTGGTATTCTCTCTTATACTCGCCTCTTAAGTGTCGCAGAAAGCAAAAATGCTTCATTAATTGCACTGCCTACAAGTGGCAAAATTAGCTTTTTTGCATTGGATGTTTTAGAAAACTCCAAAATAGATGTTTTGATTTGGAAATTTTAACCACCCTCTAATGAATAACCTCTCTCCCCCTCTTTTTTTCAGCAAAAAAGAGAGGTTGGTTTTTTTGCTCTTTTTAATTGCTATCTTAAGTTGCACCCTAAGCTACAAATATTATCAATTCCACACCCTAAAATCCCAAAAATCCGCCAAAATTGAAGCTAATGTGCTTTTGCAATACACAAAAATGCGAGGAGATAAAAGCTATTATGTCCTAAAACTCCAAAGCAATTTTGGAACTTTTTATACTACTTCGTGGGAAGACTTAAAGAATCTCAAAAACAAAAGAATCTCTTTAAACATTATTTTAAAGCAAGTTAGTTTTGTGGATTTTCTAAAAGGCTTTTATGCACCAAGTTTTAACCTTTCGCTTTTACAAGGGGAGGATTTTAGAAAGCCTCTTAGGGATTTTATTTTAAGCCAACACCAAACACAATTAATGGGAGAATACTATCTTTCGCTTTTTTTATCAGATCCTTTACCACTTCCTTGGAGGGATCTTGCTCAAAGCTATGGAATTGCACATATTTTTGCCATATCTGGTTACCATACAGGAATCCTAAGTGCCATAGGATTTTTCATCTTAGGATTAATCTATTCGCCTCTACATAAGCGTTATTTTCCATACCGCAATCGCTATTTTGATTTGGGAATGCTAGTTTTATTATTGCTTATTGTTTATTATTTTTTACTCACACAATCCCCTTCTTACCTTAGGGCTTTAGCAATGTCTTGTGTAGCATTTTTCCTAATTTTTAAAGGACTAGATATTTTAAAATTAGAATCCTTTTTTTGGAGTATTGGAATTTTACTTAGCTTTTTTCCCTCCCTCATCTTTTCAGTTGGCTTTTATTTCTCATCTTTTGGAGTTTTATATATTTTGCTATTTTTCAAATATTTTAAGATTCCACGCACATTATTTCAAAAATTACTTTATGGATTTTTTCTCAATGTCTTTACATTTTTTCTTATGGGGGTTATTGTTTATTACTTTTTTCCTCCATTTTCTCCCCTCTCCCTCACTTCTTTGATTTTCACTCCGCTTTTTACTCTTTATTATCCTTTGATTTTATTAGCACATTTTTTTGGCTTTGGTGGATTATTAGACTTGCTACTCTTGTGGTGGGTTAATATTGATACGCACACTATCACCTTACAACCAAATCTATTTTTCTTTTTATTTTGTAATTTCTTAACCCTCCTAGCAATTTTCTATCGCTACGCATTTTATACGCTTTTTGGAGTGAATTTGATTTATTATATCTATGGAATCTATCTTTTTGCAAAAACTCCATAATCTAGCCCATCTTATGCCACCATTACACGCTCAATACTCATCAATTACCCATCTACTCAATATTTCCAAACACACCAAAATTTACATTTGGTTTTTTTATGAAAATCAGTTAAAATTCTACATTATTTTTTATTTTCAAAGGAATCTTGTGAATCAATTCATTGCAAAAGTTAGCAAAGGCATTTTCGCGATTCTGCCCTTTTTGTTGCTTTTTTGGATTTTTTCTTTTGTTTATAAGTTTTGTGCAGCGATTTTTTACTCTATTTTTGGCATTACTAATTCTAATTTATTTATTACGCTTTTAATCTTTGCTATTAGCCTTATTTTGTTGTATTATATCGGGCATTTGGTAGATAAAAATAAAGAATTTTTGCTCATTAGAATCACAGAAATCATTATCGGCAAGATTCCTGTTGTAAAAAGTATTTATTCTGGAATCAAAGAAGTCTTACACATATTTTCTGGCAAAAATAAAGAAGGTTATTTGGGTGTAGCTTATGTCAATGTCGGAGAAATGGAGCTAATGGGCTTTATCACCAAAGAAGAAGGGGAATATTATTGGGTTTTTGTCCCAACAACGCCAAATCCTACTTCTGGTTTTATTCTAAGAATCCACCAAAAAAATATTAAAATGTCAGATTTATCTGTAAGCGATGGATTTAAAAAAATCATATCACTAGGAGTCAAATAATGTTTGCAAAAATCAAAGATTTTAGCGAACTTGTAATGTTTCAACACAGCATTTTTTCTATGCCTTTTATTTTTATTGCAATGCTTACTGCAGCAAATGGCTGGTTTGGCTGGAAACTCTTTGCATTTGGGGTGATTGCAAGCATTAGTGCTAGAAATTTTGCAATGGCATTCAATCGCTATGCAGATAGAAAATTTGATAGCACCAATCCGCGCACCAAAAATCGCCCAAGTGTTGATGGTAGAATCTCCCCTTTTGCAATGCTTGTTTTTATTTTGATTAATGCTATTGTATTTATTTTTATGGGATGGTTAATCAATCCTTTGTGTTTCTATCTCTCCGTGCCTATTTTATTGATTTTAGCTAGCTATTCTTTAATGAAGCGATTTACCTCAGCAGCCCATTTGGTTTTGGGGCTATCACTTGGATTAGCACCAATTGCTGGGGTAGCTGCAGTGAGTGGAGAGATTCCATTGTGGAGTGTATGGCTATGCTGTGGTGTGCTATTTTGGGTAGCAGGCTTTGATTTGCTTTATTCTTTGCAAGATATAGAACACGACAAAAAAGAAGGATTGCATTCTGTGCCGAGAGTTTTTGGGATTCAAAATACACTTTGGATTTCACGCCTTTTTCATCTTTTGACATTGATTTTTTGGGGACTTTTTATCATGCAATCCAATCGAGGATTCTTAATGTGGTTTGGATTAATTATAGCTGTTTTTGCCCTTGCCTATGAACATTTTTTGGTTTCAAAAAACTTTCACAATATTCCAAAAGCATTCTTTGTTGTTAATGGTTATCTTGGGATTGTATTTTTTGGATTTTGCTTATTAGATTTAATATTCACAAAATAATACGGGATTAGAGAATATGGAAAATTTTGAAAAAAGCCGCTTAATCAACACCGCCTTGCAAATCCAATACCAAAAAGCCCATGATAATGCTGAAGAATTTGCCATAGAATTTAATAAACTTACCCAAAGCGATGAAGATCCAATAGGAGAATGGTTGCGTTTAATGCGTGCCAAAAAAGGAAATTTAGATAGCGAAAATACAATTATTTTGGAGCTTTTAGTAGAAATTTATCGCAAAATAGAAATCCTAGAGAACAAAATACAAGGCGAAACTAAGTCATATATTCCTTTATCCAACAAAGATATTATTACCACTATTGGGCATAATTGCTTTGCGCTAAAAGATTCCAAATTGCAAGAAAATACACTTTATTATGGCAGAGTAGAATTGCCCACTTTCCCAACTAGAATCATACCTATTTATTTTATTTTTCATACTAATTTAGCTATTATCGAAAAAATCCATGGGCGAGATGAAACAGAGTGGGATAGCTATGTCGCTTCCAAAGAAAGAGCATTAATACGCTTGATGAAATCCAACAATAAAGAGGCTAACCATGAATAACGAAAATATGATACTTTGGATTGGGGGAGGAATCGCTCTTGTTTTTATTTTGCTAATTGTCTATTTGTATCTAAAAGATTATGAAAGTGCAAGGAAGGCTAGACGCTATGAAAATTCTATCGAGGATTTAAACAAAGAGATTTATCGTCTCCAAAAAAAATTCAAAGAACAAGAAAACGACTTAGAAAAATTCAAGCAATCCTTTAAGCAACAAATTTATCAAGAAACTCGCCTTGAGATGAAAAATCTCATTGATTCTAACCTTTATGCCCAGATTTCCCCCATCAAAACACACCTTTCCTCCCTTAGAGAAAAATACGAAGAATACCAAGATAACATAGACAATAAAATCATCGCCCTAGAAGAAAGAATCAAAGAATTTGCCTATACTCCAAGTAATCCAAACAACATTGATGAAGGGCGTATTATCTCTATGTATAAAGATGGATGGAGTGTAGATTCTATTGCCAAAGAATTACGCATCGGCAAAGGCGAAGTTGAATTTACACTCAAATTTGCTAATTTGGATTAAAGGAAATTTTATGCTTTTACGCGTTCCAGCCACTAGTGCTAATTTAGGACCAGGCTTTGATAGTTTAGGGCTTGCTTTGGAACTTTATAATTATTTTAGTTTAAAGCCCTCAAAATTTACTTCCATTCAAATCCATGGAGAAGGGGCGAAGAATCCAAAATTACGCATTGATAATGTTTTTGTGCGAATCTTTAATGAGCAACTCAAAAAACTTATTGGCAAAACCCTTCCATTTAAATTTACTTTTGAAAATTCCATACCTATTTCAAGGGGCTTAGGCAGTAGCTCTGCTGTGATTATTGGTGCAATTAGTGCCGCATTTAAAGTTGCACAAATCCCAATAGATAAGCAAAAAATCATCAATATCGCTTTGCATTATGAATCCCACCCTGATAATATTACTCCAGCTTGTATGGGCGGTTTTAATGCTTGTATGCTCTCACGCAATCAAGTCCGCTTCTTAAAAAAAACTTTGCCCAATTCTATCCAAGCTGTGATTGTTATCCCCAATCAATCTATTTCCACTCATCTATCAAGAAAAACTTTGCCACAAAAATACTCCCAAAAGGACGCTATTTTCAACCTTTCTCACTCTACACTTTTAGCAAGTGCATTTTTTGAAGAAAAATGGGATTTGCTAAGGGAAGCAAGTATGGATAAATTTCATCAATTTTTTAGAATGAGGCAAATCCCTATTTTATTTGAAGTGCAAAAAACCGCTTTAAACCATGGTGCTTTAATGAGCACTTTATCTGGCAGCGGTTCTACCTTTTTTAACCTCTGTTACAAAGAAGATAGTGCTAATTTATGTGAGGTTTTGACCAATAAGTTTCCAAAATTAAAAGTTCTTACATTGAAATTTGATAATTTTGGTATGGTTTTTGATGATGAATTTAAGCTCTAGTTTGCTATAATCGAGAATTTTATGTCAAGTCCAATTAGAATGTGCATTGTTTGTAGAGAAAGATTTGCTAAAGAGCAATTAACACGCTTACAATATAAAGATTTAGCAATTCACTTATTTAGGGGGGAAGGCAGAAGTTTTTATGTGTGTAAAGCCTGTCAAAATACACCCAACTTTATCAATGCCGTGACTAGAATACATAAGATTGATAAAAAACATAAAGAAATTTTAAAAGAATCATTAAAGGAGATTTTTACATAATGGATAAAATCCGTATCAGTCAAATTGCAAAAGAAATCGGGAAAACTAGCAAAGAGATTCTTCAAAAGGCACAAGAATTAGGATTTGAAGTAAAAACCGCTTCAAGTGCTGTAACAACAGAACAGGCAGAAGAATTATACAATTATGTTTTATCAGGCAAAAGTGTTGAGATAAAAACTTCCAAAGAAGAAACCAAAAAAAGCACCAAAACAGAAAAAACCACAAAAACAAAAAAAGAAGAATCCAAACTCAAAAAAACAAAAGAAGATGAGATTGACAAAAAAACTCGCACAAAAACTTCCACAAAAGATTCCAAAAAAGAATCTCCAAAAATCGCAACCAAAGAAGTTTTACAAGAAGAAAATCCACAAGAATCCCCAAAAACACAACAAGAATCTCCAAAACAAGACTTACCCATTACCCCTCAAGAAAATTCCACTATCAAACGCACGGGATTACGAATTGTTAAAAAACGAGACTTAAAAACCGAAGAAATCCCACAAACACCAATAGAAGAAAAAAAGGAACCTTCAAAAACACTACAAGATTTGTTAGGCAATTTTGACAATGATAGCTTTGCAAAAAAAGACAAAAAAAAGAAAAAAGAAAAATCCAATCTACAACACACCAAAAAGCCCAACCAACAAAAAATAGATTTATTAGACAATAGGGAGTTTCAAAGCTCTGATGATGAAGAGGAAGAAGGCATTATTTTATTTGATTTAAGCGTGCAAGATGAAGTCAATCTTGATGAAGAAGAAAATGAAAAAAGAGCTACCACAGAAAGAATCAAAATCCAGCGTCACAATCCTTTTATGGAGCAAGGTAGCACAAGGCGTTCTAGCCGCAAAAAAGCCCCAAAACCTCAAAAAACTCAAGAAACTATCCAAGGAATTGTAAATATTCCAGAAGAAATTAGAGCCTATGAATTTGCAGAAAAAATAGGGCGTTCCACAGGAGATGTTATCAAAGTCCTCTTCTCACTTGGAATGATGGTAACTAAAAACGACTTTTTAGAAAAAGACGCCATTGAAATCCTAGCAGAAGAATTTGGCATACAAATCGAAATTACAAATAATGCCGATGAGCTAGACTATACACAACTCCACGAATCTAATGAAAATGAAAAAGACTTGGTAGAACGCGCACCCGTTGTTACGATTATGGGGCATGTTGATCATGGAAAAACTTCTTTGTTAGATTACATTAGAAATACCAAAATCGCTTCAGCTGAAGCAGGAGGAATCACTCAACACATTGGAGCTTACACGATTACCAAAAATGGCAAACAAATCACCTTTATTGATACTCCCGGACATGAGGCTTTTAGTGAAATGCGTGCAAGAGGAGCTTCAGTAACAGATATTGCAATTATCGTTATTGCCGCAGATGATGGCATCAAACCTCAAACAATCGAAGCATTAAATCACGCAAAAGCCGCAAATGCACCAATTATTATTGCAGTCAATAAAATTGACAAACCCGAAGCAAACACCGACAAAGTCAAAGCAGAAGCGGCAGAGCTTGGATTTACTCCACTTGAATGGGGAGGCGAATATGAATTTGTGCATATCTCTGCAAAAACAGGGGAAGGGATTGATGATTTATTAGAAACCATTTTACTTCAAGCAGAAATCTTAGAATTAAAAGCCAACCCAAATAAACCCGCGCGTGCTGTTGTAATTGAAAGTAGCCTAGAAAAAGGAAAAGGACCTGTTGCAACATTAATCGTCCAAAATGGAACATTAAAAGTTGGGGATAGCATTATTGCAGATACTGCTTATGGGCGTGTAAGAGCGATTAGCGATGATTTAGGCAAAAATATTACTACCATTACACCTTCTGGAGTAGGCGTTATCACCGGATTAAATGAAGTCCCACCTGCTGGTTCTATCCTTTTGGCTGTAGAAAATGACAACATTGCCCGAGATTACGCACAAAAACGCGCAGCCCACCTACGACAAAAAGAGCTTTCACACTCTACAAAAGTTTCTTTTGATGAACTTAGCTCTATGGTAGCACAAGGGCAGCTTAAAAATCTCCCTGTTATTATCAAAACCGATACTCAAGGAAGTTTAGAAGCTATCCGCGGTAGTTTAGAAAAACTCCAAAACGATGAAGTAAAAGTCAATATTATCCACAAAGGCGTAGGAGGTATCACAGAAAGCGATATTACTCTTGCAGCAGCAAGCACAAATTGTGTAATTTTGGGCTTCAATGTCCGCCCAACAGGAAGTGTCAAAAATAAAGCAAAAGAACTGGGGATTGAAATCAAAACTTACTCTATTATTTATGCTCTAATTGATGATATTAAAGCCTTGCTTGGTGGATTACTCTCCCCTGTATTTGAAGAAGAAAATACCGGACAAGCAGAAGTGAGAGAAACATTTAATATCGCAAAAGTAGGGACTATCGCGGGTTGTTTTGTAACTGATGGAGTGATTCAAAGAGGTATCAAAGTCCGCTTAATTAGAAATGGAGTTGTAATCCATACAGGAAACATTGCTTCGCTTAAAAGATTCAAAGATGATGCAAGAGAAGTGCAAAAAGGCTTTGAATGCGGAATTATGCTAGAAAACTATAATGATATTCAAGTGGGCGATGTTTTTGAAACTTACAAAGAAGTTGCCAAACAAAGGACATTCTAGGAAATGAAAAATATCAAGCTAGAGCGGACTCAATCGCTTCTAAAAGAGCTTATCCCAACAGCATTAGCCAATCTTAATGATACTAGGCTCAATGCCTTAAATGTAATCGAAGTAAAATGCTCAAGAGGTAAATATTCTGCACAAGTTTTTTTAGATTCTGCTTCTTTGGATAAGCAAGAGCAAAAAGAAATCCTAAATCAACTCAAAAAAGCAAAAAATCTCATTAAAGAATACTGCTTAGAAGAAACCGGCTGGTTTAGATGTCCTGATTTTCAATTCTTTTTTGATGAATCACTAGAAATAGAAAACAAACTAGACAAAATCTTCCGCACTATTGAGCAAGAAAAACAAAAAAGGAATATCAATGCTAATTAGCCAAGAATTACAAGCAAAAATCCAAAAACTTGTAGAGAGTTTTGGTTGCAAAATCTATGATATTACAACCCTCAAAGAAAATGAAAACCAAATCCTTAGAATCTCTATTACCAAAAAACCTTCTGTTAGCCTTGATGATTGCCAAGAAGTTAGTCTTGCACTCTCCCCGCTTTTAGATGTTGAGATTCCAAACTTCGAAAAATATTACCTAGAAGTGAGTTCTCCGGGGATTGAACGCCCCTTAAAAACCAAAGAACATTTTGAAGATGCAATAGGTGAATTAGTAAAAGTAAAAACCATCTCCAAACAAGATTTCAAGGGCAAACTCATAGCCATAGACGATGAATCTCTAAAGCTAGAAAGTGGCGAAATAATTCCAATTTCTGAGATCAAAAAAGCACAAACTTATTTTGAATGGTAGAATCTCTTTATTTAGAATTAGCAATAAAAGAGGCATGGAAAACCCAATGCCAAACCCTACCAAACCCTGCAGTTGGTGCAGCTATTTTGGACAAACATGGCAAACTCCTCTCTATTGATGCACACCAAGAAGCAGGCAAACCCCATGCGGAAGTTTTAGCCCTCAAAAATGCCTATTTCCACCTCACCCAAGATTCTGCTATCCTTTCACTCCAAGAATCCCACCAAATCCACCAATACCTTAAACAAAATGCCAAAGATATTTTTAGCAACTCCACTCTCTACACCACGCTAGAACCTTGTATGCACGAAGGCAAAACTCCTTCTTGTGCATCTCTTATCAAATCTTTAGGAATCAAAAATCTCGTTGTTGCAGCAAAAGACCCCAATCCCAAAGCACAAGGCGGTGCAGAATATCTTGCAAATTCCAATATAAAAGTTACTAAAATATGGGGGGATTCACAATTTAACACGCTTGCTATCAAAGCTCAAGAATTACTATTGCCCTTCAACCTTTTGCAAAAAAAAGGAAGTTTTGTGCTGTTTAAATATGCTTGCAGACTTGATGGCAGCATTGATGGGGGGCAAATTAGCTCCAAAGAAACGCAAATTTTTATGCACAATCTACGCTCCAAACTTAATAACCTCATCATTTCAGGAAAAACAATTTTGCTTGATAATCCCACACTAGATTCAAGGTTTTGTTCTTTGGAAAACAAAAACCCTCCCGATATCACAATTTTGACCAAAAATTCCAATTTCCCTCAAACCGCCCCCCTCTTTGCTATTCCTAATCGCAAAGTTGAAATTTGCCACTCTATTCCAAACTTTAGCGGTTTTGTAATGTGTGAAGGCGGAAGCAATCTTTTAGAATCTCTCCTGCCCCATATTGATATGCTGCTTGTCTTTGTAAGCCCAACCCTTTCGACTTATCACCTAACACACCATTTTCAAGCCCATTTTAAACTTCTGCATTGCCAAATGATAGGCAATGATATAGCCCTTTGGCTTTTACCCCAAAAATAACGCCAACTCATCGCCCAAAAAATAATCCAACGCATAGATTCTATTCTCTTTTTTTTCTACTTTTTTCTCATTGAGCAAAATTTCTAAGGCTTTCTTTTTGGTTATTTTAGATTCTAGCACACCCACACAAGAGCGAAGCCCCAAAAATAAATGTTCTAATTCTATATCCTTTGATTTTAGAATCTCTTTATCTCCACTTTTTCCCTTCAAATAATCCTCAATTTCACACACCCCATAAATCCTAATACCATTGATACACCCTACTGCACCTGCCCCAACGCCTAAATATTCTTTTTGCTCCCAATACCCTAGATTATGCGTAGAATAATAACCCCTTGCATAATTGCTCACTTCATATTGCACAAACCCTTGTTGCCCCAAACACTCTTTCATAAAATGCCCCATACTCGGATATCCCTCAAACTCTCCACTAAATTCCCTTTTTTGTTGCACAAAAAATCTACTCCCCTCATCAATGCTTAATTGATAAGCAGAAATATGATTAATAGGCAACTTAGATGCCATTTGCACTTCTTGCTCCAAAATCTCTTTGGCACAAAATGGAGTGCCATAAATCAAATCTATACTAATATTTTCTAACCCAACTTTGAGCGCATTTTCCATTGCCTCATAAATAGAATCTTCTCTATGAATACGCTCCAAAAATCGCAATTTTTCAGCAAAAAAACTCTGCACCCCAAGACTTAAGCGATTGACACCAAAACTTTTTAGATTCTTAATCCATTCTAAAGTTAGTGAATTTGGATTTGCTTCAATATTGACTTCTGCATTCCCTTTCAAAAAAGGATAAAGAATCTCAAAAATTCTTTGGTATTTTGATGATTCCACCACACTTGGAGTACCACCCCCTATATAAACTGAAGTGATTTTAGAAACTCCATAAAACGCCAATTGCTCCGCCAAATCATCATACAATCTTTGCATATATTGATGCTTAAGATGATTTTTATTAGTTTTTGAATTAAACGCACAATAACCACATTTGCTATCACAAAAGGGAATGTGCAAATATACTGCCACTTCCAAGATAAATCCTAAAAAATGCAAAATTATAGCAACAAAGCAATTTTTACAAGATTAAACCTATCTATCAAATACTCAAATACACCGCCAAAGTCGTTACCAATATTCCAAGAATAATTGCAATGATAGACCCTTTCCTATCGCGTTTGCAAAATGCCGTTAAAAACAATCCAGAAAGATACAAAAGCACTAAAGCAATCGAAAATCCAACCGCTAAAATATCAAAATAATACTTCCCAGCCGCCTTATGCAAAAGCAGCAAAACTCCATACCAATTTCTATCAATTGCCCTTAGTGTATAACTTGGACTATTTTTATCTTGTATGAGCAAAACTTGATATTTCAAAGTCCCCATAGAATGAGAACCTTTAAAGAATCTAACTTCTGTATTACTGGGTATTTCTAGCTTATTTTCTTGCAAGATTCTTAGCATTACCTCCCTTTCACTGCCTTTTGGGATAGTATCTTGTATCCTCACTTCTTTAATTTCTGCACCCGCATTTTGCCGAATATCAAAAATATACAAAGAACCCGTAATAGCATAAATCAAAGCCATGGGTATAAAAAACAAACTAACATACAAATGCACTTGCATCCAAGTTTTATTACTGATAATTTTTCTTGCCATTATACAATTCTCCCAAATCCAAACTTCTCAATCATTACAAACACCTTTAAACATTTCTACCTATCAACCACTTACTAGCATTTTGTGATACAGCTTCTTTATCTCAAAATGTAGAATATACTATAAATAGTAAGAATTGATTTTATTTACTATCCACTTAAAAAATAATAAAAATAATAATGAAAATTATTTATTGAGGAAATTTCTCTACCCCAAAACAATGAATATTATTTGTCAATTTACATTTGATTTCAAAATAAGAAGCAATAAGGGAGATTCTAGCCTAGAATCCAAAAGATTCTAGCTAAAAATTACATTAGGCATAATAGTAGGATAACGCTTGGTTTTTTTAAACATCAGCTTTCTTAAAGCATTGCGAATCTCGTTTTCCATAGCTTTTTGACTGCTATAAAGTTCTTTTTTGCAATTTTTCACAAAAAGTGAGAAAAATTCCTCAATTTCTTTATTAAAGCTCAAAATATCTTTATTTGCAATGATTCCCATTGTTTGTATTCTTGGCTTACCGATGACTGCATTCTTTGCCTTATCTATTTGGACGACTACAATCACTATACCATTTTCAGCAAGATTCTGCCTATCTAGCACCACATCATTTGCAACAAAGGCATTAATTTGATTATCAATATAGATTTTACCGGTTTTCACACTTCTTACTTTGCGTAAATAATTGTGTGCGATTTCTATTTGATCTCCATCTTCCATAAGATAAATATTTTTTTCATCAACCCCACAAGAAATGGCTGTTTCTTTGTGTTTTAAAATATGATTATACTCTCCATGCACAGGTAAGAAGAATTTTGGCTTCACAAGTCTTAACATCAACTTTTGCTCTTCTTGTGCAGCATGCCCACTTGTATGAATCTCACTAAAATCTTGATAATACACTTTTGCACCAGCTTTATTAATAAAATTCAAAATATTTGAAACAGAACCTTCATTGCCCGGAATCGCTTTTGCTGAAAGTATCACAATATCGCTTGGCTTGATTTTAATATGCCTATGTTCATCAGTCGCCATACGATAAAGAGCACTCATTGTCTCCCCTTGGCTACCTGTTGTAACAATCAACACTTCTTCATCGGCATATTTTGCCACTTCGTGTGCTTCAATAAAAATATTTTGTGGCAAATCTATATAACCCAAAGTCCTTGCAATTTCCAAATTTTTCTCCATAGAGCGTCCAATTACAGAGATTTTTCTACCATATTTCAATCCATACTGGATTGCTTGATAAACACGATGGATATTAGAGCTAAAAGTACTCATAATCACACGCCCCTTAGCTCGTGAAAACAACATATCAAATGCAGGTCCAACGCTTGCCTCACTAGGAGTATATCCTGCTTTATGAGAGTTTGTAGAATCGCTAAGTAGTAATAAAACGCCTTGTTCTCCATAATATGCGATTCGATTCAAATCTGTTGGATAACCATCAATGGGTGTATGGTCGATTTTAAAATCACCTGTATGGAATATCACTCCAGCCTCTGTTTTGATAGCCAATGCACTAGAATCTACAATTGAATGAGTAATGTGTATCCATTCAATCTCAAACTCACCAATTCTAATAGGCTTTCTTTTTTCTACTGCACGAAAAAGTGAGCGATATTTTTTTAAACCATGCTCATCAAATTTAGAACCAATCAATCCCAAAGGAAGCGGAGTCCCATAAATAGGAAATTGATATTTTTTAAACAAATAAGGCATCGCACCAATATGATCCTCATGTGCATGGGTAATCACAATCCCTGCAATTTTGTCTTTTATCACTTCAAGATAGCTAAAATCTGGTACCAAAATATCTATCCCGTGCATATCGCCATCAGGGAAACTCATTCCTGCATCAATAATAATTGCAGAATTTTGAGTTTCAATCACCGTCATATTTCCACCAATTTCACCAAGCCCGCCAATAGGAGTGATTCTTACCTTTCCATTTGGATTAAATTGCACTTGAGAGTGTGTAGTCAAAGAATTTTGATGGACTTTTGCATTCACCTCAACAGCTTTTCTTAATTCCAAATTAGATTGATTGACCTCTCTATTTCCACCATTTCTATTGTGGAATTTTTCCCCATTTTGTCCAGAATTATTTTGAGATTTTTTGTGCCTATAGTGATTGCGACTTTGTCCCTCTTGCCCTTGTTTTTCTTCTCTTGTTCTATCTTGTTGGTTTCGTGGTTTAAAACGCCTTTTATTTGGCTCTTTTTGTGAATTTGTATTTTGTGTATTATTTTGCGTTTCTTTTTCTTCCATGACAATCCGCCTTTTATAAAATTTTCAAAAGTCGGTGATAAGTGGCAGTATCAATCTCATGAGGTCTTTTATTGGGCGTTATTTGCAAATCTTCTAAAACTTCCAAAACTTTTTGTTTGGAATAGTTTTTAGAAAGATTATTAAAAATAGTTTTTCTTGGGGCATTAAAAGAAATCTTTAGCAATCCCTCTAATGCCTCCAAAAAATCGCTTGGCAATATTTGATTCTTTTGTATCAAAAATACTGCAGAAGTTACTTTTGGCTGTGGCACAAAGGCAATTGGCGGGACTTCAAAAAGCAATTTTGCCTCCCCAACACTCTGTGTTAAAACACTCAAAGCACTAAAATCACTTTGATTCTCACTAGCACAAAATTTTAAAGCAACTTCTTTTTGTGTCATCACGACACAGCCCTTACACAAAGGATCTTTAATGGCTTTTATTACCAACAATGTTGCAATATAATAAGGCAAATTTGAAATAAGAAAATAAGGCTTATCCCGCAAACTATTTCCCTTCCAAATTTCCATTACATCGCCAATTTTAAGTTCCAATTGCTTACTCTCAAGGGCTTTTTTAAAACGCTCTTTCAAATAAGGTAGCAATTCCTCATCGACCTCATAAGCAGTGATATTCCCTAAGCCTAAAAGCTTATTTGTTAGATCACCTAAGCCAGCCCCAATCTCAATAAGCTCCAAATCAAGAGCCTCTTTGGGAATGGATTGGACAATCTGCAATAACACATTCTCATCTTGTAAAAAATTCTGTCCAAAATGCTTTTTTGCAAGTCTATTTTTATCAATTGTTTTGATATTTCAAACCTTAAAAAATATTTTTTTATTGTAACATAATTTTATTTAATTTAACACTTTTCAACCAAACCATTTTCAGAAATACAAATTCTCACCGATGCACCAAAATTATCCATTAATTCCAAAATTACCTCGCTATCTGGATAACTTACCTTTTCTCCCGATTTTTTACATCTTACAAACCCCAAATCATCAAAAAGTATTCTTCCTCCATTTTGCTTTCCACATCCCCCATACATTTGCACCTTACTCACTCCATACCGCTTAGATATAGATAAATCACCCTCCCTTAAACCATTTGCAAATTTGGTATTATTATAAGTATAAACACTCAAATATTTTCCACTCATAGAATCCCTAGCAACTTCAAAAGAATCCATAGGTCTATCATCAAAATTTTTTGTCTTAGAGCTCCTTGCACTATCGCTAAAAACAGAATAAGCCCAACCAATATTTTTCAAATCAGCAAACTGCAATCTCCAAAAACTCTCTTGGTATCTTTCTCTCTCTTCTTGACAAAAATCACTTTGACAAAAAGCATTTTGCGTAATTTGCTTAGAAGAATTGAGTGCCAAAAAACGCGTATAATTTAAATGATTCACAATCTGCTCTTGTGCAAGATTTAATAAAGATTGTGGATAAATCACATAACCAACTGCGCCCAAAATCCCAATAATTGCCAAAACAAGTAAAATTTCAAATAAGCTAAAGGCTTTTTTGGACATAAAACACTGCAACCTTTTTGCCATAATAAAAAATAGGAATCTCTTTTGCATTTTTTACAAAATAAGTAGTAATCTTGACATTTCCACCTTGATTGATTCCATAAAACCTTAAACGCTTTTGCATTCTTTCATTTGTATTGACTTGAAAAATATTCTGCTCTTTTAGATTTTGAGCCAATTCTTTTGCCAAATAATGGCGGTATGCAAAATATTCTTCTTGATTGCTGCTAAATAATGCAAATAAGGGCTTAGAAAATAACAAAACCAAAACCATTGCCAATAAAACCAACAAAGTTATCCCAAAAGGTATTTTATAACGCGATTTAAACTCAGGCAATCTCACTCTAAGCCCCGAAAAATACAAACTCACCATCAAAGGAATCCCCACTATCAATAATGGTGCAAAAGTTTCAGTTTCCACCTTTTGACGCAAAGACAAAAAAAGAATAAAACCTAACGCAACAATAGAAATATACCAAATCAATGGCTTTGTTTTAGAGTTATAAAAACGATAAAGTGCGTATAAAAAATACAAAAAAACCAAGGGTGAAAAAATCAAAAGCAAATGCCCACTAGTATCAATGAAATATCCTGCTGGGTGTCCTCCAATTTCTAAATCAAACAAATACATATTAAGCGCAAAAAATATCAACGAAAGAAAAACTAAAAATGTATTTTTTTGTGCAATCCCATAAAAAATTAATGCCAAAAAAACCAAAGCAAAACTTTTATCCACAAAAGCCATAATCAACAAAAGCCAATAAGGAATTTTATGCGTTTGTTGATACAAAATACACAACAACAAAGTAAGAAAAATAATAATTCCGCTATTAGAAATAAGAATTGCAGCTGCATTCACTCCGGGCAGCAACAAAAACAACAAAACACAAAAAAGTGCATCACTTGGACGCTTCAAGAATCCTTTGGCAAAAATAAACATTAATACTGCATTGCACAAATGCAAAAGCAAAAAAAGCATTCTTAGCCCAATATCATTTTGCCCAAACAAAAAAACACTCAAATTGCTTAGAAAGCCACCAAAATCCAAAGGTTCAAAAAAATGACTTGCTTCATCATAGCTAATGCTTAGATTCTTGCCAACCCACAAAAGTATCAAAAAATCTACAATTAATAATACACATAGATAAAAATAAATTTTTCTACTTTCTACCAGCATTAACTACATTTCAACAAATTTATAGCCATCTTTATGCAATTCTCTTCGAATTTCATCTTGATGCTCTTTGCCTTTTGTTTCAATCACTACAACCACATTTGCATCGCCATACCCCAAAGAAGTGGAAGTCCTATCAAAATCAATTTTTACAATATTTGCCCCCAATCTTGAAAGCAAATCACTAAGAGACTGCAAACTTCCGGGCTTATCAATCAAAACAACACTAAAACGCATTTTGCGATGAGAGCGAACCAAGCCTTTTTCAATAATCACTCCAAGCATTGTAACATCAATATTTCCACCACTCAAAACCAACCCCACAGATTCATTTTGAGCAATTTTGAACTTATGGTGCAAAAGAGCCGCCACAGCAGCTGCCCCAGCACCCTCTACTACCAATTTTTGTTTTTCTAACAAATACAAAATTGCATTAGCGATTTCCTCATCATCCACCATTACAATCTCATCTACACTCTCTAAAATATAATCAAAATTTCTCTCATTCACATCACGCACAGCAATACCATCGGCAATTGTCCGCACAGATTTTGTGGTTTGGATTGCCTTTTTATAAAAAGAATGATACATTCCCGGCGCACCTTGTGCGACAACCCCTACTATCCTCACACTTGGCAACATTTGCTTATAAGCCGCAGCAATTCCAGAAATCAATCCCCCTCCGCCTATAGGAACAACAATGGTTGTTAGATTATTTTGATCTTCTATCATTTCTAATGCAATTGTCCCCTGCCCTGCAATCACCTCATCATCGGCAAAAGGGTGAATAAAATGCAAATTATTCTTTTGTGCATACTCCAACGCATAAGCGTAAGCTTCATCATAATTGTTTCCATGCAAAATTGCTTCTGCTCCAAGCTCTTTAACCCCCATAACCTTAAGCAATGGAGTGGATTCTGGCATTACAATAACCGCTCTAATGCCATAATGCTTTGCACTATATGCCACACCTTGTGCGTGATTCCCAGCACTTGAAGCAATCACCCCATTTTTCCGCTCTTCTTGAGTGAGAGTGGCGATTTTGTTAAAGGCTCCTCTTAGCTTGAAAGAACCGGTATTTTGGAGATTCTCTTGCTTAACATAGACTTTTGCTTGACTTAATTCACTAAGTTTTGGCGCAAAAGCCAACTTTGTATGTTCTACCACGCCTTTTAATCTGCGACTTGCGTCCATTATTTTTGCTAAAGCAATCATTTACACAACCTTTGATGTTCTAATTTGATACATAAATTTTCAAAATACATTATCCCTTTTGCTTCTAATTCCTCTTTTGCCCCTTGCCTTTGAATCCCAAGCTGTGCCCAAACGCATTTTGGCTTGTTTTCTAACCCTGAAATCTCTTGAATTATCCCCAAAAGCGCTTCACTTTTGCGAAAAATATCCAAAATATCAACTCCTCCATTTTGCTTGATAGATTCATCACAAAAAACTTCCTGCAAACTCCGATAAACCTTCATTCCAAGAATCTCTCCACCTTTTGGATAAATAGGGATTATTCTATAACCTTTTTCCAAAAGATATTTTGCCACTTTATGACTTGGCTTATCTTCACTGGGAGAAAGCCCCAAAATAGCAATGGTTTTAGATTGTTCTAAAATTTGTTTTATTTGTAAATCTTGATTAATCATTTTTACAACTTTTTTAGAAGAATTTTAACGAAGTTTTTTAAAAGTTTTCTAAAACTTATCAATTTAAAAATTTTATGTTTTATCAATATCCATAAAAATGGGATAAAATTTATCAAATCTTTGCAAAATAAAATTAAGCTAATGAAGTAATGGCGGACAGAGAGAGATTCGAACTCTCGGTAATCTTGCGACTACGCATCCTTAGCAGGGATGTGGTTTCAGCCAACTCACCCATCTGTCCATTGTAAGATTAATTTAAAAATTGAATTATATTAAAAAAATGTAAAAAGTTCCTTAAATATTATGCAATACCACTATTTTGTAATGCTTCTGCCTGAAAATAAGCAATAATAGGCTCAATCACTTGATCCAAATCGCCATTTAGCATAATTTCTTCCAAACTATACAAAGTCAAACCAATCCTATGATCACTTAAACGATTTTGTGGATAGTTATAGGTGCGGATTCTCTCACTTCTATCCCCACTTCCAACCTGCGATTTTCTCGCCTCTGCATTTTGTTCCATTTGTGCTTCAAGCTCTGCTTCATAAATCCTAGCTTTTAAGATTTTTAGGGCTTTATCTTTGTTTTTATGTTGGGATTTTTCATCTTGCATAGAAACGCTAATTCCTGTTGGTATATGAGTAATACGCACAGCAGAATCTGTTGTATTGACACATTGCCCTCCATGCCCACCAGCTCTAAATACTTCAATTTTTAAATCATTTGGATTAATTACCACTTCCACATCATCAACTTCTGGCATAATCGCCACTGTGATAGCCGAAGTGTGAATCCTCCCTTGAGATTCTGTTTCGGGGACACGCTGCACACGATGAGTTCCACCCTCATACTTCAAACGAGAATAAGCACCCTTCCCTTTAATAAGGGCAATTACTTCTTTATAACCCCCAAAATTATTTTCATTTGAGCTAATAATTTCAACTTTCCAGCCCTTTGATTCTGCATAACGAACATAGGCTTTAAACAAATCTCCAACAAAAATCCCCGCTTCATCGCCGCCTGTCCCCGCACGAAGTTCCAAATAAATATTCTTCTCATCATTTGGGTCTTTTGGTAAAAGCAATACTTTTATCTCTGATTCTAATTCCTGATTTTGTGCTTCTGCTTCTTTAATTTCTTCTTTTGCTAAATCCCCTAATTCTTTATCATCAAGAAGCGATTTATTCTCTTCAATGCTTTGAAGATTCTGAAGATATTGTTTTGATTTTTGCACCAACTTTTCTAAATCACTTTGTTCTTTGCTTAACTCTGTAATTCTCTTTATATCACTAAGAATCTCTGGCTTAATAAGCAACGCACTGATTTCTTCATAGCGTTCAATGAAGGGTTTTAATTTTGAAGCTAGCATTTAATAAAGCTTTAGCTAACCTAAAACTAAGCGTTAGCTAAAATGAGTTTTTTTACAGATGCGTTAAGACGACTAACTTTCCTAGCAGCAGTATTTTTCTTCAAGATTCCCTTACTTACATAGCTATGGAATGCTTGATTGATTTGCTTCATAACCTCTTGGGATTTACTAGCATCTTTTGCCTCAATCGCCTCTTTTAAACTTCTTGTCATATTTTTGATTCTTGTTTTATAGTAGCGATTTCTTTCTGTGCGTTTTTTAGTTTGTCTGATACGTTTTTCTGCTGATTTATGATTTGCCATAGAGCGTTAATCCTTTTATAAAAAAATTTAAGCTAAAATTCTATTTGATTTTTTATTAAAAGCAAATAAAACAAAAAATGCAATAAACCAAATATGAAGGCAACATGATGAAACTTTTTGGAACAGATGGTGTAAGAGGCGAAGCTGGAGTGAAACTAAACGCATTTTGTGCATTAAAGCTTGGAATTGCTGCGGGTATCTATTATCGCGAACATTCCAAAACTAATCGCATTTTAGTAGGCAAGGATACAAGACGCAGCGGATATATGCTAGAAAATGCCCTTGTAAGTGGGCTTACAGCAGTGGGCTATGAAGTGATTCAAATCGGTCCTATGCCCACACCTGCTATTGCCTATCTCACTGAAGATATGCGTTGTGATGGCGGAATTATGGTAAGTGCAAGCCACAATCCTTTTATGGACAATGGGATTAAGTTTTTTGGCAAAAGTGGCTATAAAATTGATGAAAAAGATGAGGAAGTTATCGAAAAAATCTATCACAATGAATCTTTGCTAGAAAGTGCGCAAAAAACCGGCAAAGAAATCGGCTCTAGCAAAAGAATCGACGATGTTATAGGGCGTTATATTGTGCATATCAAAAATTCCTTCCCCAAAGATTTAAGCCTCCATGGAATCCGAGTTGTGCTAGATTGTGCTAATGGTGCAGCTTACAAAGTCGCCCCAACAATTTTTAGTGAGCTTGGTGCAGAAGTTTTTGTCATCAATGATACCCCAAATGGCTTTAATATCAATGAAAATTGCGGTGCTACTCAACCTCTTATGTTGCAAGAAGAAGTGCGAAGAGTTCGGGCTGATATTGGCTTTGCACTTGATGGTGATGCAGATAGACTTGTGGTGGTCGATGAAAAGGGCGAAGTAGTCCATGGCGATAAACTCATCGGAGTTTTAGCACTTGCTGCCAAACAAAATAACACTCTAAAAAACAATACCGCTGTTGCTACGATTATGAGCAACTACGCTTTAGAGGAATTTTTGGCTCAAAATGGCATCAAACTCATCCGCTCTAATGTCGGAGATAAATATGTATTAGAAAGTATGCTAGCTCAAAATCTTAATTTTGGCGGCGAGCAAAGCGGACATATTATTTTTAGCGATTTTGCAAAAACCGGAGATGGTTTAGTGAGCGCCTTACAAACCATAGCCTATATCCTAAAATCCAAAAAACAAGCTTCCAAAGCTCTTGATTGCTTCAAGCTTTACCCGCAAATTTTAAAAAATCTCAATGTCCAAAGCAAGCCTAATTTAGATTCACTAGAAAACTATCAAAATCTACTCAAAGAAATTACTTCCAAAAAAATCCGCCATTTAATCCGTTATAGTGGCACAGAAAATAAACTTAGAATCTTGCTTGAAGGCAAAGATTCCAAAGCCCTAGAAACCACAATGCAAGAATGTGAAGCTTTTTTTAGAGGAAAACTTTATTGATAAAAAAACATTTTTTAATTCATTTTTTCCTTGCTGTGATTCTTGTCCTTATTTTGGATCAAGCCATCAAATGGTGGTTTGTCCTAAGCGGATTTGAATATCAAGGCAAAATCATCTCTTTGGTGCTTGTTTATAATCAAGGGGTGGCTTTTTCGATGTTTGCATTCCTTCAAGAATGGCTAAAATACTTGCAGATTCTGCTACTTATTGGTATTTTTATCTATCTTTGGAAAAATCAAGAACTCTTCAAAACCTATTGCATTCAAATTGGCGTTATCTTTGGGGGTGGAATCTCAAATATCCTAGATAGATTTATCCATATTGGTGTGGTGGATTATATCTATTGGCATTATAAATTTGAATTTGCAATTTTTAATTTTGCAGATATTATGATTAATCTTGGCGTATTTTTGATTGTGCTACAAACACTTTTAAGGAAAGATAAAAGAGCAGTTTGATAGAATCCAAAACTTCTTTAAATTTGGTCGCGTAGCTCAGTTGGTAGAGCACTACCTTGACATGGTAGTGGTCGCTGGTTCAAGTCCAGTCGTGGCCACCATTTTTTGATTCTCCAAATTATCTCCAAAATTCTATCAATTTATCAGAAATAATTTTAAGCTAATATATATATATATATAATTCCTTTATAAAATTATTTTAAAGGATAAAAAATGAAAAATGTAATTAAAATCTCAATTTTGAGTGCTTTGGTAGCTGGAATCTTTTCTGCTTGTTCAAGTGAGCCAAAGAGTGTGCAATATTATGAAGATCCAAAGAATGCTGAAGAATTGGCAGAAAAAATCAAAGAATGCAAGAAAAATGCAAATTCTGAATTAAATGATGATGAATGTGCAAATGCTTATAAAGCGGAACGCTCAAAGTCTTTTGATAACCCTTTTCCAATTGATATTAACCCTGATGATTTCAGGAGTAAAAAGTAAATTTATTACAAGCTTTTGGCATTTTTGAAAATCCTACAAATAAATAGCTATTAGAAATAATAGCTATTTAAATTAATATGAGCTATTTTGATTTTGCTTATATCTTTTTATATTTTCTTGCACTTTTCAATCCTAGCCACAAAGATTAAGCACTCCAAACTCAAAATCACAAGCAATGCAGTCTTTCTTACAAACTAACTCTCCTCTTCTTCAAAAGAATTTTTTCCTCTTGCAACAAAAATAATCCGCACTCCACTAAAATCAAATTTTTCTCGCAAAAAATTCACCAAATAGCGTTTGTAGCTAAAATGCAAACTATTAGGGCGATTCATAATCAACGCGATTTGTGGCGGCTTTGTCTCAAATTGTGTCGCATAATAAACCTTCACAATCTTGCCTCTATCACTTGGGATAGGATGACGGCTTGTCGCTTCTTTGATGATTTCATTAAGCTTGGCAGTAGGGATTCTTGATGAGAAATTTTGATAAACTTTCACTATTTCTTGTTCTAGTTTTTGGATATGACGCCCATTTTTAGCCGAGATAGTAAGGATTGGTGCATATTCTAAGAATTTAAAACGCAATCGAAAATCCTCTAGGATAGCCTTATAATCTTTATAAGCAATATCCCATTTATTCAAAACCACGATTACACCGAGTTTAAACTCATCAATCAAACCTGCGATTTTTTCATCTAATTCCACAAAGGGCTTGGAAGCATCAAGCACCAAAATAACAATATCGGTGCGTTTTAATACCTCTCTTGTTCGATTGAGAGCAAATTTCTCTAAACCTTCAATCTTCCCTCTACGCCTTATCCCAGCAGTATCGACGAAATTTACCCTTCTCCCCTCAATCTCCCCCATTTCATCTACAGGATCAATAGTCGTCCCTGCAACTTCTGATACTACAGAGCGTTCTTGCTTCAAAAGTGCATTCAAAAGAGAGCTTTTTCCAACATTTACTCGCCCTATAATACCAATATTGATGATTTCACTTTGGCTATCTGCCCCTTCTGCTTCCAAAAAATCTTCTAAAGATTCTTCACTCTCTGCACCCTCAAAAAGCCAAGTAAGAGAATCTTTTTTTAAAAGCTTGACAATAGAATCTTCTAATCTCCCAATGCCTCTATTGTGTGAGACAGAAATAAAAAATAAATTTTGTGTGCCAAATTCTGCAAATTCCCACGCCTTTTCTTGCTCTTTTTCATTATCAATTTTATTAACCACCAAAAAAACATTAGGATTCTTTTTTTGGAGAGAATAAAAAATCTTTTTATCTATCTCATTTGGGGGCATTTTCCCATCTACAAGATACAAAATTAAATCTGCATTTTCTCCAGCTAGATGAGAATGCTCGCTTACCTTTGCAAACAAAGAATCACTTTGATCTATCCCGCCTGTATCCAAAAGCAAAAAGGGGGTATCTAAAATGAGAATATTAGCTTTTTTGATATCTCTTGTCGTCCCTGCAACTTCTGAAGTAATGGCTATTCTTGATTTACAAAAACGATTAAAAAGAGAGCTTTTCCCTGCATTTGGACGCCCCATTATTGCTATACTTCCATAAATTTTATCCATAAATCTTCCTCTTATTTTATGGTTTGTATTTTAATGTGTAATTTTGTCAAACCAAACTTAAAGTTAAGCCTAAAAATTCTATTATTTCACAAAAATAACAAGATAAAGACTTCAAAATGTACCAAAATAGACAAGCTATCATTGCTATGCTTATTGCTGCTTTGCTTTTTACGATTATGGGAATGTTTGTAAAAATCCTAACCCCTAATCTCCCTGTTATCGAAGTGGCTTTTGCTAGAAATTTTTTTGGTTTGATTTGGATTATCATTGCCCTTATGATAAATCCTCCAAAATCTCAACAAGGTGGCAAACCTTTTATTTTATTTTTTCGTGGATTTGCTGGAGGAAGTGCTATGATGGCGTATTTTTATAATATGTCTGTAATGCCTTTAGGAATCGCTTATGCCTTTTCTTACACTTCACCCATTTTTCTAGCACTTTTTAGTGTGATTTTTATCCATCAAAAAGTTTCTATCAAAGTTTGGATTGCTATCTTTCTTGGATTTAGCGGGATTATACTTATTTCTAATCCTCAAAATATTCACTTAAGCCTTTGGGGATTAAGCATAGGGATTTATAGCGGAATTGGAGCGGCTTTAGCCTATCTTTCTGTTGCAGAATTAGCCAAAAATTATGATCCACGAATCATTATCGGCTCTTTAATGTTTAGTGGCTCTATTCTACCACTTTTAACCCAACTTGTGCCTTATAAACATTATCCTATTGAATTATTTGCACCTTTTGTTATGCCAAATTTCAAAGAATGGATTTTAATTTTGGGACTTGGCGTTGTTTCTACTTATGCACAAATCTATCTTACAAAAGCCTATGGACTAGGCAATCCACCCGTTATTGGTGCAATTAGCTATGTAACGATTTTTATGGCAACTTTAGCAGGGATTATTTTGGGTGATGCTATTCCACATAATTTGGTTGTTATTGGAATGATTTTAATTGCTTGTGGGGGGATTTTGGCAGCCCTAAGCACCAAAAAAAGAAAGGCTAGAAACTAAATTTTTCTAAAATTTCTTTTTCTAAAACATACAGAGTATAGCGAATCTCTTTGAATTCTTCACTTTTTGAAACTTCACTTAGCTTCAAAATTTCCTCTAGCACGCGTGCAGATTCTTGTGCTCGTTTGAAATTTGCTACTACAATGCTTTTTAGATTAGCACGATTTTGCTCTTGTTTGGTTGAAGGTTTTAAAACATCATTTTGAGAATCTCGAGAGTGTAGCAAGGATTCAAAATTATTTATTTTGCAACGATGGCGAAGGTTTTTTAATTGAAGTGCGAAATCTTTGTGGTTAAACCCATAACGCAAAATATCTTCTATAACCCTAATGCCCTCTCTTAAGCGATTGAGATTAGCATCGAGGATTCTAAGCGTTGAATCAGGGATTTGATTCAACACTGCTTATTCATTATTGGAATTAAAAATTCCAAGTAATTGCAACAATGAAACAAAAAGATTTAAGAAATCCAAATAAAGACTAACTGCCGCAGTTACAGGGCTATCATAAAGTCCCCTAACGATATTTTGTGTATCATAAGCAATAAAAATACTAAACAAAATTGCACTTACTCCAGCAATGATGACTTGCAAAATCGGACTTCCCAAAAACAAATTAATCAAAGACCCAATCACAACGACAATCAAAGCAATAAAAAGCATTTTCCCCATACTTGCCAAATCTTTTTTAGTGCGTAATGCAAAAATACTCATAATTCCAAAAATTGCAGTTGTTAATAAAAACGCTTGAGCGACAATCGCTGCTCCACCGGGCATTCCCAAAACTCTACTAAGAATTGGAGTGAGTGTCAATCCGCTTACAAAAGTGAATGCAAAAAGCATAAAAAGATTGATACCTGGCTTTGTTTTGGTGAAAAACAATCCAAAAAGCAATGCAAACTCTAAAATCACAAATCCGATATAAAATTGTGCCACAATAGCACCAAGTGTGCTAATACCGACATAAGCACCAACTGTTGCCGCCAAAAGTGAGCCCGCAAATAGTTGATAAGTTTGTTTCACAAATTGGATTAATGCTGTATCACTTTGTGCATAACTATTTTCTGAATACTGTTCAAAATTATTTATAGATTTTCTATCATACAATGACATTGAAAATTCCCGTCCTTAAAATTAAAGTTTTTATTCTATTATTATATCAAAAAAATTAAGTGAAAAAATAAAACCGCAAAATTATTTTTATGTTACAATTTTGCATTTAAATTTCTAAAATAAAGTGCGCATTGTTTATGAAAAAAGTAAAAATCTTCATCAATGGTTTTGGTAGAATTGGGCGTTGTATTGCACGCATAGCCTTATGCGAAATGCAAGATAAAATAGAAATTGTTGGTATCAATGACCCTACAAACTCTGAAGTATTAGCTTACCTTTTTACACACGATTCTATCCATCACACCCAAAAAATCATATTAGAATCCAAAAATCTAGCCAAAAATACTTTTACTTTTAATGGAGTAGAAATCCCCTTTAGCCACGCAAAAAGTCCTAGTGAGGTGGATATTTGCGGTGCTGATATTATCATTGAAGCAAGTGGAATATTTTTGGAAAAAGAATCCGCTACACACTATCTCAAAAAAGGTGCAAAAAAAGTGATTTTTTCTGCTCCTGCAAAAGACGATACAAAAACCTTTGTTTTGGGAGTTAATCATCAAAAATACAATGACGAAAAAATCCTCTCTAACGCAAGTTGCACTACAAATGCCCTAGCACCGGTTATCAAATTGCTTGATGAGAATTTTGGCGTAGAAAAGGGGATTTTAACCACAATCCACAGCTATACTAATGATCAAAATCTTATCGATTCTGCACACAAAAAAGGTGATTTTAGGCGTTCAAGAGCTGCTGGAATCAATATCATTCCTACTACCACAGGTGCAGCAAAAGCCCTGCATCTTGTATTGCCACAAATGAAGGGAAAACTGCATGGGCATAGCGTAAGAGTTCCAGTAGCTGATGTATCAATGGTAGATTTAAATGTCAATCTTTCACAAAAAACAAATAAAGAAGCAATCAATCATATTTTTAAACAAGCCTCCAACAATGAATTAAAAGGAATTTTGGGAGTAGATGAATCTTTTGGAGTTTCACAAGATTTTCTCAATAATCCACTTAGCGGCATTGTTGCTTTGGATTTGACCTTTGTTTTGCAAGAAAATATGGCAAAAATTATGATTTGGTATGACAACGAATGGGGCTATTCTCATCGCATTTTAGAAATGGCTTGCTTTATTTCAAAATAACACACAAAGGATTCTGGCTTTGAAAAAAAGATTCATTTGGATATTCATTCTCATCGCAACTACCCTCAATATTTTATACGCCAAAAACGCCCCCTTTAGTCTTTATGAGCTAAAAGGCGATAGCGATGGTGCAACCCTGCTTGTCATTGGCGGGATTCACGGAGATGAGCCCGGAGGATATTTTGCACCAAGCATTTTGATTAACTCTTATCACATTCTAAAAGGAAATGTGCTTGTTGTGCCAAATCTCAATCCTGATAGCATTATAGCTTTCAAACGCGGAATCTATAATGATATGAATCGCAAATTTGCTACCATTGATAGAAGCGACCCAGATTTTGATAATGTAGCAAAAATCAAAGAAATTATCACTAATCCCAAGGTAAATTTCATCATTAATTTGCATGATGGACATGGATTTTATCGCCAAAAATGGGAAAACTCTATCTTCAATCCAAAAGCATGGGGGCAAACCTATGTGATTGACCAAAAAACACTAGACAATATCCTTTTTGGGAATCTCGATGAAATTGCCAAACAAATTGAAAACAAACTCAACCAAGAATTGCATTATGATTTTCATACCTTTGGCGTAAGAAACACCGAAACAAGATTCAAAGATGAAGAGCAGCAAAACTCTCTTACTTATTATGCTATTACTCACCTCAAACCAGCCCTTGCCATAGAAACTAGCAAAAACATCAAAGAGCTTCCACTAAAAGTATTCTATCAACTTAGCTCTATTGAAGCTTTAATGGATATTTTGGGAATAGAATACACAAGAGATTTCACGCTTGATTTAAAAAGCGTAGAATCAAAAATCAAATCTTATGGCACACTCACTATCAATAATAACATCACTTTTGATTTAGACAACATCAAAAAAACTATCAATTTTGTTCCACTCCTAAAAGACAACAACCATTTTGTCTTTAAACATCCACTAGGACGCACAAAAAAGGTAAAAAATGGCTATGAAGTCTATATCGGACACCAAAAAATTACCTTTTTAAAATCCGATTATTTTCCTATGCAATGCAATATCCAAGATATAGAAATCACGATCGATAAAAACATCACAAAAAAAGTAAATTTTGGTAAGATATTAGATTTCAAAGAGGGATTTTTAATCAAAAAAACTAATGCAAGAATCAACATTATAGGCTATTCCAAAAATGGAGTAACAAGCGAGGAAGAAATCTACCTAACTGCTGATGAAATTGATAAAAATTTCTCTTTAGACAAAAACAATCAATCATTTCGAGTTGAAGTGTATCAAGGGGAAAATTTCTGCGGAATGGTTACTATGAAGAAAGGAAATTAATGCAAAAACATCTTAAGGAAAATGGCAAACAAAATATCATTTTACTAGGTGGTAGCAATTCTGTAATGGTTAATGGCTTACAAAAAGACATAAGAGAGGGGATTACAAAACTTAATGAAGGAAAAGATGAAAAAGAACAATTAACATTTACAGCTTTGCTTTAGGGGCGACAAACTCTATACAAAATCTTTATAGGCTTATAAAACATAAAATTTTAGCTAAAAATGCAAAATTAATCATTACGACAAACCCATTGCTTACTTCAAGTTTGCAAAAGAAGTGCGTGAGTTGAATAAAGAATTGGCAAAAAAATAGAAAGGGATAGGCAATTTAATCTTTCATCTACTTTTATACTTCCTAGCTCTTCTAACTGCTTTAATCCACAAACTTTTATGAGATTTTATTTCTAATCTACCACAAAACAAAATGTATATTTTTGTAACATTTTTAAAAAATTTTATATTATATATTAAAATACAATATGTATTTTTATTTTTAATGTTATAATTTTCAAAACAAAAAAAATACAAAGGATAAAAAATGGCAAATTTAAAACATAATAATTTTTCACAAGAAACCCTTGCATTACACGCAGGTTATACTTATGATTCACAAAGAACACTAAGTGTTCCAATCTATCAAAACACCGCTTATAGCTTCAAAAACCTAGAGCAAGCCGCTGCGAGATTTGGGCTTCAAGAGCTTGGGAATATTTATTCTAGGCTAACAAATCCTACGACAGATGTTTTGGGGGCAAGATTAGCAGCAATTGAAGGTGGAGCTTTTGGCGTGCCAACAGCGAGTGGAAGTGCAGCGATTTTCTATACTCTTGTAAATCTTGCACAAAATGGCGATAATATCGTGTATTCTAATAAGATTTATGGCGGTTCTCAAACCCTTATTGTCCATACACTAAAGCGTTTTGGCATTGAAGCGAGGGTATTTGATATTGATGATATTGAAAACTCTCTTCCAAAAGTAATTGATAGCAAAACCAAAGCTATCTTTTTTGAAAGTCTTTCCAATCCGCAAATTGCGATTGCAGATACACAAAAAATCACACAGATTGCAAAAACTCACAAAATTATCAGCATTTGCGACAACACCGTAGCAACTGCATTTTTGCACAAGCCTTTTGATTTTGGAGTGGATATTGCAGTTTATAGCCTAAGCAAATATATCAATGGGCAAGGAAGTGCATTAGGTGGAGCTGTGATAGAGCGACAAGGTTTGAATGAACTCATCAAAGACAATCCACGCTATCCCGCTTTTAACACCCCTGATGAAAGCTACCATGGACTTGTGTATGCAACCCTACCCTTACCTATTTTCTCTATTCGCCTCATCACAGAATGGCTAAGAAATATCGGTGCTACACTCTCCCCGCAAAATGCTTGGATCATCCTACAAGGACTAGAAACACTAGAATTAAGAATCCAAAAACACAGCCAAAATGCCCTAGAAGTAGCCAGATTCTTAGAATCTCACCCCAAAGTCAAAAGCGTAAATTACCCCGGACTCCCCAACAATCCTTACCACAAACTTTTAGGAAAATACTTCAAAAACAACCATTGCAGCGGTCTTATCAGTTTTGAAGCACAAAGTTTTGAAGAGGCACAAAAAATTTGCAATTCCCTTGAGATTTTCGCTATTGTGGCAAATATCGGTGATTCCAAATCACTCATCATTCACCCTGCTTCCACAACCCATTCACAACTAAGCCCAAAAGAATTAGAATCCGCAGAAATCACGCCTGCTACAATTCGCCTAAGCATAGGATTAGAATCGCCTAAAGATTTAATTGCAGATTTAAAGCAAGCTTTAGAAAAATAGGAGATTTCTATGCCACTTATCATTCCAGAAGAAATCCCAGCCTTCAAACTCCTAAAAGATTATGCCTTTATTATGGGGCAAAAAAGGGCAACTTCGCAAGATATTCGCCCTTTGGAGGTTTTAATCATCAACCTTATGCCAACCAAAATTGAAACAGAAAATCAGATTCTAGCACTTCTTGCAAACTCTCCCTTGCAAGTCAATATTACCTTGCTTTCCACAGCAACCTACATAGGCAAAAATACACCCCAATCGCATTTAAATAGATTCTATGTCAATTTTGAAACCATCAAAAACAAAAACTTTGATGGTGCGATTGTGACAGGAGCACCCATTGAGCATTTGCCCTTTGAATCAGTCAAGTACTGGAATGAACTCACAACCATTATGGATTATCTCAAAAAACACTGCACAAGCACTTTATATCTTTGCTGGGGGGCAATGGCAGGACTTCACTATTTTCACAAAATCCCAAAAATCCCATTAAAAGAAAAACTTTTTGGAATCTTTGAACACTCCTTGGTAGAAAATGATTTACTCCTTAATGGTTTAGATGAGATTGTCAAAATTCCGCATTCAAGACATTCAGGTATTGACGAATCTTATATCTATCAAAATCCAAATTTAAAAATTTTGCTAAAAGGGGAAATAAGCGGCATCGCTGCCTTAAAAGATGAAAAAGATTTTTTTATTTTGGGGCATCCAGAATATTCCAAAAACACTTTAGAATTAGAATACAAAAGAGATTTAGAAAAAGGATTAAAAATCAAAAAGCCCCTAAACTATTTTGACAAAAAAGGCAATCCCATCCTCTCTTGGCGTTCTAGTGCGAGTGTAATGTTTTCAAATTGGCTTAATTTCTCTGTTTATCAGGATACGCCCTTTGTATTAGAAAATCAAGATTCTGGCTTTTCATAATAGATGAGCTTTTTCTTCCTCTCTGCTAAATCCTCCTCCCCATTTAGCTCATCTCCCAAATACACAATATAAAAACGATTTTCATACAAAGCATACACTTCTTTTTTCTCTCCTTGTATCATCACTTCTTTATCTTTTGCTAGCACAAATTCACCGACATTTTTACCCAAAAAAGGAAACAATAAACCAAAACAAAAAAACAATGCCACAAGATATACAATCCTTGCTATCTTACAAATCACAGGTATCAAAAATGCAATTCCAAATCCTACAACAAAAACAAAAAAAAGCTTGGCATTAAAAACATTTCCAAAAAAGGGATTAAAAAATTCTTGGATTCCATAATAATTGATATAATTTGCAAAAATCCCCGTCCAAAAAAGGCAAAATAACAAAAAAACCAGCAATATGCTAAAAAGAAACGATTGAATAATTCTTGAAATGCTCATTATTACCTCACACGCCTAAGATTTGAATTGCCAACTCTAAAAACAAAAGAAGCAGGTTTTTGAGACAATCCTCTTTTATCAAGCACCAACACTTCAGCCCTCTTTAGTGCAAATTCTAAGTCAAATGGCTTTTTATGGGGATTTGCTGAAGTAGAATACAAATAAGGAAAAAAGTCCAAAAACTCACTATGATAAGAATCTTTGACCACCCTAACACCCAAACTTTGAGGCACAAGAGCATTTTTGCCACGATAAATAAAAGTGCTTTTATGGCTTTGCCGAATCCTTTTTCTATGAAGCCTTGGAACTCTCACTATTTTTTTTAATTTCTCCAAACTTGATAGAGTTACAATCACGCTTTGTTTTTCATTCCTGCCTTTTATGCGATTTAATTTTTTAAAATCTTTGCATAAAAATCCCGCTGTTGTATCACTTTGAGCCAAAAAAACAGAATCGCTATACATCCATTAGCCCAAATAATCTTGCAATGCCTTTGCAGTGTTTGGATTAACCTTTTTGATTTCATTAATAGCGCTAATTGCAACTCTTGCAGCTTCAATGGTTGTAAAATAAGGCACACTATTGCGTAAAACCTGCGTGCGAATCTTATCAGTATCATCTTTGCTTGATGCCTCATCGCTTGTGTTAATTGCTAAAGCAATCTCACCATTTGCAAGCATATCACCAATATTAGGGCGTCCCTCGCTAATTTTTAGTGCCTCTTGACATTCCACTCCTGCTTCATTGATTGCCTTTGCAGTCCCCTTAGTAGCGCACAATTCAAATCCCATTTCTTTGAGCTCTTTTGCTAAAATTTCTGCTTGTGGCTTATCAAGACTTCTTAGAGAAATAAAGACTTTTCCACTTGTTGGGATAGGATTTTTACAAGCTAATTGACTCTTTGCAAAGCTCACTCCAAAACTCTCACTAATCCCCATAACTTCGCCTGTTGAACGCATTTCTGGACCCAAAACCATCACCGCACCATTTAGCTTACTAAATGGAAAAACAGATTCTTTAACCGCAATATGTTTGGATACTTTTGGCTTATAAAGTCCATCTTTAAATTCAACCTTCTTAAATCTATCATAACGCTCTAATGCCGCTTTTAAATCCCTATTTACCATAACATCAGTTGCGACTTTTGCCAGAGGAATACCTGTAGCTTTGGAGACAAAAGGCACTGTGCGGGAAGCCCTAGGATTAACTTCAATCAAATAAAGTGTATCCTCAAAAATAGCATATTGCGTATTCATAAGCCCTATTACACCAAGATTTCTAGCGATTTTTGCTGTTGTTTCCTCTATTTCTTTAATTTTTTCTTTTGAAATGCTAATTGTTGGGATAGAACAAGCAGAATCGCCACTATGGATTCCAGCCTCTTCAATGTGTTGCATAATCCCCGCAATATAAACATCTCTTCCATCGCAAATAATATCCACATCTAACTCTAATGCGTTGTTTAAAAATTTATCAATCAATACAGGAGAATCCTCGCTTACACTCACAGCCTCACTCATATAATTTTGTAATTCTGCGACATTATACACAATCCGCATTGCTCTACCCCCAAGCACATAACTAGGGCGCACCAACACAGGAAATCCTATATTTTGAGCGATTCCTATGGCTTCTTCTTTGGTATAAGCTGTTCCATTTTTGGGTTGTAATAATCCATTTTCTTCTACAAATTTTGCAAACTTTTCCCTATCCTCTGCAATATCAATAGTTTTGGCACTTGTCCCTATAATATTTGCACCAATGGTTGTGAGTTTTTTTGCAAGTTTAAGAGGAGTTTGCCCCCCAAAATGCACGATGATTCCATCGGGCTTTTCACGCTCAATCACGCTACGCACACATTCAAAAGTAATAGGCTCAAAATACAAGGTATCGCTGGTATCATAATCCGTGCTTACCGTCTCGGGATTGCAGTTATACATAATGCTTGTAATACCCATATCACGCAAAGCAAAAGAAGCATGCACACAACAATAATCAAATTCAATCCCTTGCCCTATGCGATTTGGTCCCCCACCAATAATTAAAACTTTCTTTTTATTAGAAGAAGTTGGTGTAGGATTGATAGGCAAAAATGGGGTTGTAGAGTATAAATAAGCAGTTTGGGTTGCAAATTCTGCAGCACAAGTATCTACCTCATTGTATTGCAAATTTACCTGCAACCTTTGACGCAAAGCATAAATATCCTCTTCTCTTAGCTCTAATCCTTCCTTTTTGTTAGCCAAAAATGCAAGCATTTTATCGCTAAATCCATTTTGTTTAGCCTCTCTCAAAAAGCTTTCAATTTGCAACATTTCAAAAGAAATATTTTTTTCAAACGCAATAATTTCGGCAATTTGGTGCAAGAAATACGCATCAATTTTGCTCCACTCCTGCACCTCTGCCACACTCACGCCATTCCTAAAAGCCTCTGCTATATACAAAAGCCTACTTGCATTTGGGCGTCTAATCTCACGCTGAATCTCGCTCAAATCACTACTAATAGGATTAAACCCAAATACCCCTGTTTCAAGGCTATTTAAAGCCTTTTGCAAAGATTCTTTGAAAGTCGCCCCTATTGCCATAACTTCGCCAATAGACTTCATCGAAGTAGTCAGTGTAGAATCTGCTTGAGGAAACTTCTCAAAGGTAAAACGCGGAATCTTAGTAACGATATAATCAATGCTAGGCTCAAAGCTTGCAGGTGTGCCGGTGATGTCATTTTTGATTTCATCAAGCGTGTAGCCCACGGCTAGGAGCGTAGCAACTTTTGCTATCGGATAGCCTGTGGCTTTAGAAGCAAGAGCAGAGCTACGCGATACACGCGGATTCATCTCAATCACCGTCATTCTACCATTTTGCGGATTTATCGCAAACTGCACATTACTCCCGCCTGTATCCACGCCAATTTCACGCAAGATTTTAAAGGACGCATCACGCATTCTTTGGTATTCTTTATCTGTGAGTGTGAGAGCTGGGGCAATCGTGATAGAATCCCCGGTATGCACGCCCATAGGGTCAAGATTCTCAATGCTACACACAATAATGCAGTTATCGCTTTTATCGCGGATAACCTCCATTTCAAATTCTTTCCAACCAAGCAAAGATTCTTCAATAAGAATCTCATTGATAGGGCTAACCTCCAAACCATTTTGGGCTAGGGCTTTAAACTCATCGATATTATACGCTACGCCACTTCCCCCACCTGCAAGGGTGAAGCTCGCACGGATAATAAGCGGGAATCCGATTTCTTTTGCCGCTTCTAATGCCTCTTGCAAAGTATAAGCATAGCAAGATTTTGGCAAATCCATACCGATTTTTAGCATTGCTTCTTTAAACGCCTGTCTATCCTCACCCTTTTTTATCGCCTCTGGCTTTGCCCCCAAAAACTGCACACCCTTCAGCATTCCCTTTTCATACATACTCATTGCAATATTAAGTGCCGTTTGTCCCCCCATAGTAGGCAAAA
Source organism: Helicobacter pullorum (assembly GCF_900638355.1). GTDB lineage: Bacteria > Campylobacterota > Campylobacteria > Campylobacterales > Helicobacteraceae > Helicobacter_D > Helicobacter_D pullorum. Next base: position 1,408,496 of record NZ_LR134509.1, read on the forward strand.
TCGCATCAACTTTTTCTTTTTTGATGATATCTGCTACAATCTCTTCGGTGATAGGCTCGATATAAGTGCGATCGGCAAACTCTGGATCTGTCATAATCGTAGCGGGATTAGAATTAATCAAAACTACTTTATATCCCAACTCTTTTAACGTTTTGGCTGCTTGAGTGCCAGAGTAATCAAATTCACACGCTTGTCCAATAACTATCGGTCCTGAACCAATCAATAAAATTGTCTTTATATCATCTCGCTTTGGCATAAAATCCTCCAATTATTTTAGTTATCAAACTATTTTTCCCATTTTTGCACTAGCAATTCCAAAGGATATAAACTTGCTTTACAAAAAGCAGTTTTTGCGATACATACTAGCTTTTGTGCAGATTCTTCAAAATCTTGATTAATAATCAAATAATCAAACTCCCCTAGCTTTTTTATCTCACTAGAAGCATTTTTTAGGCGTTTATTCATATCTTCATTTTCATTACTTCCCCTTTGATTTAAGCGATCTTGCAAAATACTTTTATTGAGTGTTGTAACAAAAACAGAAGTTGTATGGTGTGGAAACGCTTTTTTGATATTTTCTTGCCCTTGCACATCAATATCAAAAATCACTAATTGATTTTTTTGAAGTGCCTCCAAAACAGATTTTTTTGAAGTGCCATAATAATTTCCATGCACTTCTGCCCATTCCAAAAAATTACCCTCTTGGATATTTCTTTGAAACTCATCTTTGGTAATAAAATGATAATGCACTCCCTCTTTTTCATCCTCTCTCTTTTCTCTTGTTGTAGAAGAAATAGAAAAATAATGATTTGGAAATTCTTGTGCTAAGACTTTATAGAGGGAGCTTTTGCCTGCTCCACTTGGTCCTGATAGAATAAGAATTGCACCTTTTAGTTTAATATCCTCCATTTAATCCTCTTTTTTGGGGAATTGAATGCTAATATTGATAGTTGCTCCACTCAAAAGATCTTTTAAACTCTGTGTTTGAAGCGTTTGCAAAGCACTAATTAATGATTCTAAAGAATTGATTTGCGGATTATTTTGTATTTTTTCTGCAGCGACAATAGGCACTACACTAGGCTCTTTGGCAATAGGCTCACCCAATGCCTCACTCATTGCTTCTATATTCAAATCATCAAATTCATCTTCGCTGCTACTTTCATTTATAATTTCATCATGATTTGCCGCTTTTTCTTGAGATTCTTGAGATTCTTGAGATTCTTGAGATTCTTGAGATTCTTGAGATTCTTGAGATTCTTGAGATTCTTGAGATTCTTGAGATTCTTGAGATTCTTGAGATTCTTGAGATTCTTGAGATTCTTGAGATTCTTGAGATTCTTGAGATTCTTGAGATTCTTGAGATTCTTGAGATTCTTGAGATTCTTGAGATTCTTGAGATTCTTGAGATTCTTGAGATTCTTGAGATTCTTGAGATTCTTGAGATTCTTGAGATTCTTGAGATTCTTGAGATTCTTGAGATTCTTGAGATTCTTGAGATTCTTGAGATTCTTGAGATTCTTGAGATTCTTGAGATTCTTGAGATTCTTGAGATTCTTGAGATTCTTGAGATTCTTGCTCTATTCCTTCCCCTTGATTATCAAGCTGCATTTCATCGGCAATCTCTTCACTAAACTCCTCTTGTGCTTTCAATTCTTCCTCTAAATTATCTATGCTATTAGCAAGATTATTTATATCTAAATCTTCGATATTTTCTTGCACTGCTTCTTTAGAAGAATCTTCTGTATTTGCTTGATTCTCACTTTCTAATTCCTCCAACTCTCCCTCTTCTAAGTCCAAATCCTCTAGCGAAAAATCTCCACCAGCAATCTCTTGTTGATTGTCCTCTTTTGCCTCATTATTATGATTTTCTTGTTCGATTAGCTCTTCTTCAAAATCCAAATCATTCTCTTGATTTTCTTTAGCCTCTTCAAAAAGCTGTTTAACCTCGTCAATATCATCTCTATCCAATATTTTTGGTTTCTCGCCATTTGTTTTTGTAGCTTTTATATCCTGTTCAAACTCCAACTCTCCATATTCTGACAAATCCAATTCCTGATTGCTTTCATCTTGCGTAGATGGTTCTACTGCCTTTGGCTCTTGCAAGGTTTCTATTTCATCTACTGCTTCATCATTTTGAATATCATTTGCAACTCCCACCACATTATCTAATGGTTGCATTCCGCTTACTTCTGAAAGCACCCTTACTAATTCAGTAGGCAAAAAAGGCTTTTGGACATACTCATCAAACCCTTCAACGCGTTCTGTGGATTTTGCATAAAATAAAATTGTCTTTACTCCACTATTTTCTTGTTTGTATTGTTCATAAGTTTCTTTTGTATAACATTCATCATCTAGCAATAAAATATCTGCTTGCAATGTACTATCAATCTCTTGCGTTTCTACCATATCCAAATTGATTTTAGATACACTAAGAGAAACTAGCTTAGTAATGATTGGATTTTTATTCACCAAATATAATTTCATCTAATAAATGCTCCATTTTTTAGTTTTATCTTTTGCAATGAAAGAGTCTGCTAAAATTCTATCAATTTTTATCTTAAGTTTTACAAGGAAATTTTAATGTTGAAAAAACTTTTTTGTATTTTTTGCTTTTATTTTCTTTTCAGCCCTTTTGTTTTTTCCAAAGAGCTTTATTTTATGCCCCAAGAACAAGAAAAAGCCATAAAAAGCCTTATTCAAACCATCAAAAGCTCTCAAAAAACGCTTGATATAGCTATTTATAGCTTTACCAATCGCGAAATTAGCAAAGCCATCAGAGATACCGCCAAAAAGGGTGTCAAAGTGAGAATCATTTATGACAAAAAATCCAACAAAGACAATGATTACTCCACTATCGGCTATCTTGCCAAACTCAAAAATATCCAAACTTGCCTTTTAGAAGGCAATCGCTCCTACAATGGCAAATACAATGGCTTAATGCACACAAAAATGGCAATCATTGATGATAAGCATTTGATTTTAGGCTCTGCAAACTGGTCTAAAAGTGCATTTGAAACAAACTACGAAACTTTGCTTATTCTCCAAGATAAAGATTTTATCCAAAAAGCCCACAAAAGCTTCAATGCAATGTTTAACAAATGCGAAAAATACTAATTCAAGCAGCTCCAAAAACTTCCCCAAAGAGATTCTTGGTATTAAGATTAATCTGTTTTATTAGAATCTCTTTTGGTATCCCCAAAATTTCACTCATCTTCTCCAAAACCAAAGGAATATAAGCTGGTTCATTCCTCTCCCCCCTATGCGGATGCGGAGTAAGATAAGGTGCATCAGTTTCCAAAAGTAGAGATTCCAAAGGAATCTTTGGCAAAACCTCCACGAGTTTGCGCGCATTCTTAAAAGTCAAAACTCCTCCAATCCCATAATAAAACCCCTCTTTTGCAAGGCTAAGCAGTTGAAAATCCGCATTAAAACAATGCAAAACTCCACCCCTTTTTAAATCCTTTGCATATTTTTGCAAAATCTCCAAACTATCCGCTGAAGCCTCACGAATATGGACAATAAGCGGTTTTTCATAAGCCATAGCAAGTTTAATTTGTGCGACAAAAACTTCCTTTTGAATCCGCTTTAGCTCCTCAATGCTACCAAGCTTTGATTCTGCCAAAGCCTCCTCTAGCCGATAATAATCCAATCCGCACTCGCCCACTGCCACGCACTTTTCATCTCCCAAAAAACTTTTCAAAAACTCTTCATCATACAAATACGCATAATTAGGGTGCAAACCACTTGCAAAATAAACTTCCTCATATTTATGTGCTAGCTCCCTTGCCCTCTCCAAATCCTCTAAATGTGCTGCTGGGATAACAAAACGCGTAATACCCGCCTTCTTAGCACGCTCCAAAACCGCCTCAAAATCGCCCTCAAACCGCTTATCATCCAAATGGCAATGCGTATCACAAAGTTGCATAAAACATTCCTTTATATTATTTTTGTTACAATATTTTGATACAATTTAAATATAACAAATAAATGTAACAAAAATTTTAATAGAACTTGCCTTAAAAAAGGAATATGAATGTTTACCGGTTTAGTTAGGGAATTTGCAAAAGTGCAAAGCCTCCGCCAAAACACTCTAACCCTCCAAGCCAAATACAAACCAAAAATAGGCGATAGTATCGCAGTAAATGGAGCTTGTCTGACCGCCATAGAAGTTTTTAATGGGGGCTTTAGCCTAGAGCTAAGCGAAGAAACACAATCTCACATTGCCCTAGAATCTTACAAAGATTTGGTGCATATCGAACCCGCCTTGAGATTACAAGATAGGCTAGATGGACATTTGGTGCAGGGGCATATCGATGGTATCGGCAAAATTGCCAAAATTATCCCCCACCAAATCGGCACAGATTTTTTCATCACCGCCAAAAAAGAAATTTTGGAGCTTTGTATCCCCAAAGGAAGCATTGCCATTAATGGCATTAGCCTTACAATCAATGAAGTTTTAGAAGATTCTTTGCGTCTTACAATTATTCCACATACATTAAAAACTACGCTTTTTCAAACCTATCAAGTCAATATGCGTGTAAATATCGAAACAGATATGTTTGCACGAATGATTCAGCATTTTTTGCACAAAAAACATTCCACACTCACTTGGGAAAAAGTAGATAGAATCTTAGGGAGTTACTAATGCCATTACCACCGCCACAAAAAGCCGTTGCCCTAGCTTATGAGCAAAACAAACATCGTGCCCCCAAAGTCTTAGCCAAAGGCGAAGGGCTAATCGCACAAAAAATCATTGAAAAAGCCAAAGAATACGATATTCCCCTTTTTCAAAGCAAAGCTTTGGTGGATTCTCTAATCCATTTAGAAATCGATGAGGAAATCCCTCCTGAACTCTACAAAGCTGTCGTGGAAGTCTTTATTTGGCTTTACAAAACCGAATCCAAAGCACAAATGAGCAATTAACCAAAACTAAATTTTGGATTTATTGCAATGCCCCTAATAAAAATAAACAAATACCCCAAAAATTTATTTTTTATAATCGCTAATAATCACGCTACAAACACATTCTACCCCCCCCCCCCATTATAAAAGTGATTTTAATAAAATATAAATATTTTATTTATTATTTTAAAGTTAGTTTTATTTTTATAAAATTCCAAACATTTTTAATTTTATTAAATAAGTTAAAGGAGAATAAATGTCTAACCAAACAAAGAATGCTACCCTAGTGGGGGGGGGGGGGCAAAAGCCTCTAAATAATCAATCCCTAGAAACAAAAGAGATTCTAAAATCAAAAATTCAAGATTCTAAAATACAATTAGAATCTAACTCCCCAAAATTAAAAGATTCTAATTCTAAATTAGAATCCAAAAATCCAGACAAGATTCAAAGCTCTAAAGCTTCCAAAGATTTAGTGAATCCACAATCCCAAAAAGTTGTAGAATCTAACCTCAAACTAGATTCTAAAACTCGCCAAAAATCAAACAAAGAATTAGAATCCAAACTGCCAAAGATTCAAAGAGTTAAAAACACTTATGATTCTATAACTATTCAAAATCCTACAAACTCCCAAAAATCAAAAGAATCTAGCAAAGTAAAATCCTTTATCCGCACAATCCCGATTTCTATCGCTTTGGCTTCGGCATTATCAAGCAATGCAGTGGCGTTGGATAGTTGGAGTATTGCTGGTAACATACTTAGTGGTAGGCAAAATATCAAACAAGATACTCCAGGATATGTAACAGTTGTTGGAAATGTAACAATAAATGATCAAGCCTCTCAATTTCAAGCTGCTAACAATACAACAGTTGGCAATCTTTTAATACAAAGTGGAGTATTAATAGAACCTGGAAGAACCGGAATGGGTACTCAACACATATGGAAAATTGGCACAAGAGCCACAGCAGGAACAATAGAAAATCAAGGAACTATTTTAGTGAATACGTACCAAAGTGCTAGTAGATACCTTGATATTGGAAATTATGCAACCCTTGATACATTTATTAATAGTGGCACAATGAGAAATGAAACTGGTGGTGGAAGTGGCCGAGAAATGCTTATTGCATGGGAAAATGGGACTATTAATAATCTAATTAATGAGGGCACTATCTATGGACAAACCGGGGTTATTTGGTCTAGGAGTGGAACTATAAAAAATATGTTATTTAGTGGTTCTACAAGTGTAACAGAGGTAGGTAGTGGTAATGCTATAAATATAATAGGCACTTCTAATATCGGCACCATTACTGTGGAAAATCAAGCTAAAATTATCGGTAATATCTCCCTTAGTGATGCTTCTTCTATCACAAATGGAATTACTATCATCAATAGTGGAAGTTTGCAGGGTAATATATCACTAACTAACAATGCAAGAATACAAGGAGGTATTGTCCTTGATGATTCTAATATGACAGGCAATATTTCTCTTACAAATAGTAGCAATAATAATACTATGAGTATAGATAATATCTCCCTTACCAACTCTACTATAGGAGGGACAATCTCTCTTAGCGAAACTGCTAGTGATTACAATAAATCCACAAACACATTGACTAGTCTTACACTTAGTGATTCTCATTTGGGTGGCATTTCTCTGACAGGTAATTCTCTCATCACAAATGGTATTATGGCTAATAGTAGCACAATTGATAATATCACTCTTGCAGGGAATAGTAACTCAGGAGCCAAACCAACTATTGTTAATGGTGTTTCTTTGGATAATTCTGAAGTTACAGGGGATATTTCTTTGGATAATAGCTCTGTTATTATGGGGGGATTTACTTTAGGTAATAACTCCACTATAGCAAATCTTAATATTCTTAAAAGGGGTAATATAGATGCCCTCTCTTTGAATACAGGAACAATCGCAGGGAATATTTCACTAACAGGTAATAATGCAGGTGAAACAGAAACAGCAACCATAGGGGAAATTACCCTAGCAAACACCTCCACAATCACAGGAGATATTAACATAAAGGGTAATAGTGCTACCAATAATGCCAAAATAGGAACTATTACTTTGGAGAGTGGCACAGGGATTGGAGGAAGTATCGCAGTTGGTGATTCTAGCAATAATGCTAAAGGAACTATTGATGCAATTACTCTAAAAGGCAACAGCACTATTGCAGGTGGAATCATTAACAACACTAATGGAAACATAGGCACAATTATTTCTAATACAAATGATGGTGTTAGCAATACAATTACTAATCATGGAACCATAAGAAGTTTAGAAATCAAAAATGAAAACACTGGTGGTAATGGAGGAACCATTGTTTATAAAAGTGATAGTGGTATTATCACAGATACTCTTAGTGTAGCAAGTGGTGCTACTTTGGATATTAAAAATACTAGCAATAACACAGGAACTATTGAACTAAAAAGTGATAGTGCAACCTTAGAAGATGGCTCTACTCTAAACTTAGCAAATGGCTCTACTCTAGTAGGACATTTAAAAAATAGTGGTAATTTAGGTGATTGGACTAATGAGAGTAATATCCAAGGGCATTTTATTAATACAGGAACTATTGGAATCTTAAATGCAGGAAGCATTCGAGATTATTTAGAAAATACAAGCACAGGTGTTATCCAAACACTCACAGAAGGAAAAATCACAGGCACATTAAATAATACAGGAACCATTGGAGAATTAAACACAAGTGTAATTAATTATACTAATGCTAGCACAGCAACTATTGCAGGAGCAGGACATTATGGAATCCTAAATATCGATAAAAATACCATAATGGATAATAACAACACTATTACCAATGCTTTAAATGTGCAAAATAATAATAACAATGGCTATACCCTTACTATCAACAATGGTAATGGAACTCTCTACTTTAATTCTACTAATGGAACCATTAATAATGCAGGAACCATTAATGGAAATATTACTAATATTGCAGATTCTATTCTTACAGACTTCACCAACTCTGGAAGCATTAGTGGAACATTTACTAATAAAGGACATATTGTAAAATTTGTCAATGAAAGCACAGGTAGCATTAATAATTTTGTCAATGATAACACCATTTCTTTCTTTGAAAACAATGGAACCATTGCAAACTTTGGTGGCACTGGAACAATCTATGGAGTTATCAATTCAAAAACTATCACAAATGGCTTTGAAAATGTTGCAACTTCTTTGTGGAATAAAGAAAATGCTTTAATTGATGGCAATGTTGCTCTAAAAGGAACAAAGCAAGATTGTAGCGATGATATTTGTAAATTTTCTGATTTAATCAATGAAGGAACTATTACAGGGAATGTTACAAATGAGGCAGGCAAAGAAATTAATTTAGTAGAAAACACAGGAACCATTGGAGGAAGTATTGCTAACTCTGGAAGCATTAATACCTTTGAAGTTTCAGGAACTATTGCTAATGGTATTATTAATAATGATAATGCCTCAATTTCTTCTATTACGATTAAGGAAGGTGCTAATTTAGGAAATAGTGGAATTACTAATAATTCTAATATTGGCACTTTAAAAGTGTATGAAAGTGTAACTTACAATGGCAATGGCAATGGAAGTGATAGAATCACTCAAGCCCTAGTAGTAGCAAAGGATAAAACTTTAACTATTGGAAATAGTGGAACTCTCTCTTTTGAATCTACTAATGGAACCATTGATAATGCAGGAACCATTGCAGGTAATCTTTTAAATGTGAGTAAATCTACTCTTGATACTTTTAATAATAGTGGAACCATTAATGGAAATATTAACAATGAAGGAACAATCACTTCTATTGATAACTCTGGAGTAATTACAGGAGAAATTGTTTCTGGAAGTAGTGGTCAAACAAGCCAAATTGATAAAATCATTAATACAGGAACTATTGGAACTGCTAAAACCAAAGTAGCAACCTTTAAAACTCTTGTAGCTTCTAATCAAGATGTTTCAAGTAACTTTAGTGATGCTATCTCTTTAAATACCATTACTACCACAGAAATTAGTAATGGGGGATTAATCAATGGAAATATAAGAGTAAAAGGACAATCCGATATTCAAGAACTTAATAATACAGACACCATTGCTGGTTGTATTATCCTAGAGGGTGGTAAAATAGGAAATATCAATAACACTAATGGAGCCATTGCAAATTGTATGCAATTTAGTAATGGAGCTAATGTAGATAATCTTAATAATAGTGGAACTATTAAAGATAAAATCACTAATGATTCTGGAAGTATTACTGTTAATAATAGTGGAAGTGGAAGCATTGGTGAAATCATTACAAGTAATGGAGGAAATACAAATATTTCTAATGGTAAAAATGGACATATTGACTTAATTACTAATACAGGAAGTAATTCAACTACTAATATCATTGAATGGAATGCAGGAAATGCAGATAATCCAAATAACCCTATTAAAGTAGCAGGAGATAATCTAGGTGGAATTAATACAGGCACTATTTATGTAGATGTTACTCCGGGTAAAGTTTATGATGTTGAGCAAATTGTAACTGATGGAAATGGAAGCGGAGTTGATTCAAGTGGAGATTCTCTAGCAGATCAATTAAACAATGGACAAGGTATCTTTGATTCATTAGATACTATTTCTGGTATTTTTGATTTTGTTGATGAAGGCAATGGTAAATACAGCGTAGGCTTAGACACTCAAGAACTCTCCGGTAAAACTCTAGGTGCTTCTTTAATCTATTCATCAAGAATACGACAGATTGATACTAATAATATGCTAAGAGAAATTAATGTTAAAAACTTTAAAACAGACTTTGAAATCTTAGAGCAAAGAGAAAGATTAAAAAACCAACAAGCTCTCTTAGAAAACTACAAACAACAAAGAGAATCTTATCTGAATGGATTAACCAAAGACAATAAAGAATTAAAAAGAGTAAGTTCTAAAGAATCTACTTCTTTAAGCACTTATGCTAATAATTCTAATATCAAAAGTGATGCAATAGAAGTAGTGGATTATTATAACAAAGATACTCTAGCAAGCCTAGATAATCTTCAAGCAACCACTAAAGCTAATCAAGAAACTTATTCTAATTTAGATCTCTTAAGAGAGCTTGATGACATCTTATTAGCCATACAGGAGATAAGGATAATCTCTATACCTTTGCACTCCCTTATACAAGATACACTTCAGCACAATTAGATGGAGGAGTAGGAACTCTAAAATCTCATGCATCAGGTATCCTAGCAGGAGCACAAGCAAAACTACCTAATGAGAGAGGAATATTAGGAATCTACTTTGGATATGAAAGTTCAGATAAACAAGTAGGACAACAAAGATTAGACTTTGATGAAAAAGTTTATTATGGAGGATTAACTTATTATAATGTTTTTGCAAGAAAAGGAGTAAGTGAATATTATCTCTCTGCTAATACAAGAATAGATAAAGGGGATACCAATTTATATAAAACCTATCGCTCTGGAAGCACTACTATTAATTCTCAAGTAGATTCTTATGGATATGGTGCAGATTTAAAAGTAGGGGCTAATTATTATAATATCTATAATAACTCTGTTCTTTCTCCAGAGATTGGAATTAGTTATCAAGGAATTAGTACAGATTCCTTTAGACTAAGACACCTAGGAGGAGTAAGTGAGCATTATTATACACAAGATGTTAATTTCTTTGATATTAGTGCCTCACTTAGATGGCAAAGAGCATGGAATAATGTGTTTAAAACAATGGCTTCTTTAGGTGCAATGTATAATGTTTATAATGATGCTAAAGGAAGTGGAGTTATTGCTGGATTAAAACAATCTGCTGATATTAATGTAGAAGAACTCTATGGAACTACTCAAGTAGGAATAAGCTATGCTTTAGGAGAGAATGCTAACATTGCTTTAAATTATAGTGGTATCTTTGCAAATGGAGTGCAATCTCATGCAGGGTATATTAGATTAGGAGTGTGGTGGTAGAACACTCACTCTTAAAGTGAGAAATTCTTGTAAAAGACTTTAGAAATAAGATTAATCTATTCAAGATATTTTTATAGATAAACTTTATACTAAAGTTTCTTTTACAAGATAGACTTAGAATTAAAAAGTTAAACTTTGATTTCTTAGATTTATTGAAGTTTTTTAATTTCTTAGATTTTTTTAATTTCTTGTAATAGATGAGATTAATTTATTTAAGATATTTTTATAGATAAGCTTTATACTAAAGTTTCTTTTACAAGATAGACTTAGAATTATAAAATTGAAGCAAATCAAATTGAATTTATTGAATTAAAAAAATTTATTTAATGGGAGATTAGAGAATCAAAAGCCAAATAGAAAATTTAAGATTCTAAAATCTTACCATTTCCCTATCTCTTAATGTATAAGTAGCACATTTATCATACCCTATTTCTTTAGCTAAAGTTTCTAAATATTCTCTTTCAAAGCCGATTTGCTCTTTGGCATGGGCATCACTTCCAAAGGTGATAGGAATCTCCATACCATAGCACATTTCCAAAATCTCTTTAGAGGGGTATTGCTCTTTAACCTCTTTGCGTAATCCAGCTGCGTTGATTTCTACTGCCATATTTGCTTTTTTAATAGCCCTCAAAGTTTCTTCTAGTTTTTTTCTTAAATCCTTGGTTGGTCGATGATTAAAAATCTTGAGCAAATCCAAATGTGCCACTATATCAAATTTGCCTGTTTTTGCCATTTGAGTAATGGCATCAAAATATTGCTCCCAACACACATTAATATCTCTTTTAGCGTACTCTCGGATAAACTCCGGATTATCAAATCCCCAATCCCCTAGAAAATGCACCGCTCCGATTCGATAATCTAGCGGTAATTCAAAGATTCTATCTTCCAAATAAGGTGGCAAGAAGTCAATTTCCAAAGCGGTTTTGATTGTGATTTGTGAAGCGTATTTTGCTTTTAACTCCTCAATCTCTTGAAAATAAAAAGGCAGTTCTGCAAAATCCATACGAAACTGCTTATCAAACTCCATTGGATTATGGCAAGAAAATCCAAAAATATCGATTTTTTGCTCGATTGCTTTTTGTATGTATTCCTCCATACTTCCAACTGCATGCTTGCAAAGATAGGTATGATTATGCAAATCTACTCTCATTGTCTAATCCATTCTTTTTTCCATTTCTTTTGTGATATGCAGATTCAAAACATGCTTATCAAACACAGCTACATAAAACATTGCATCAAATATTTTAATATCCAACACGAAGCCTTCCACTTTCACTTCACGCTTTTTTGTATCTTCTTGCAAACTTTGTGCTTTAAAAAGCACTTCATTTCCTAATTCAATAGGTGCTAAAAACTTCATCTCTACGCCAATAATAATAGCATTAGGATTATTTACAGCTAATAAGGCACTATATGCTGCGCTAGAATAGAGATTCCCTGAATGCACCAAACCTGTTTTGTCCAAAATCATTTTGCTTGTTGTCTCTAGCAAAACATTTGCTTGTCCATCTTTTAGTTCTTTGATAATTCCATTACTTGGGTCAATATTTTGACAAACTTTTTGCACCACTGCATCATAATCTGCTTTGCTTAAAAAATCCCCTTCTTCACTCTCAAACTCTTCTTCCATTTTATACGCCTTATTTTGACTTAAAAACTAAAATTATATCACATTATTACAATGCCACCATAAAATAATATGCCATAAAATGCTATAATTAGCCTATTTAAATTCATAAAATTTTAATTACCAAAGGCATTTTTTGAAAATTTTATTTCTTTCCCACACTGATTCTAATCTCTATCGCTTTAGATTGCCCGTAATGATTGCTTTAGTCAAAGAAGGGCATCAAGTCGTCGCTTTAATCCCCAAAGGCGAATGTTTTGAAAAATTCTCAAAACACAATATAAAAGCTATAAATTATCCTATACAACGCAGTAGCCTCAATCCCCTAAAAGCCCTAAAAACCATTCAAAATATCGCAGAGATTCTCAAACAAGAAAAACCTGATATTATCCACACTTTTATGTTAAAACCAAATATCTATGGCTCTTTTGCAGCAAAAATCGCAGGGATTCCCTATGTAATAAACTCACTTACCGGGCTTGGAAGCTTTTATATTCAAAAATCCCTCAAAACAACGCTACTTAGAATCTTGATTGAAAAACTCAATTTCTTTGCCTTTAAAATCGCCAAAAAAGTGCTTTTTCAAAATCAAGATGATTTAAATCTCTATGTCCAAAAAGGCTTGGTGCCTAGAGAAAAAACGATTTTAATTAAAGGTTCTGGGATTGATACTGCTCTTTTTTCACCATTTTCACAAGATGAGATTCAACAAACTCGCAAAAATCTAAAAATCCCACAAGATAAAATCATCATCTTAATGGTCGCCCGTGCTATCTTGCACAAAGGTATCAAAGAATACTATCAAGCTGCAAAAATCATCACACAGCAAAATCCAAAAATCCTATTTTTATACATTGGGGGAATTGACAATGGAAATATTGCGCCTATCACACAAGATTTTTTAGAATCTAATCCGCAAGTGCATTATTTGGGAGAAAAAGACAATATTAGAGAATGGATTGGGATTTGTGATATTTTTGTGCTTCCAAGCTATCGAGAAGGGATTCCACGCACATTATTAGAAGCTGGAAGTATGGCAAAGCCGATTATTACCACTAATGCAGTAGGTTGCAAAGAAGTCGTAGAAGAAGGCAAAAATGGCTTTTTAGTGCCCATTGGAGAAAGTGAGATTTTAGCCCAAAAGATTCTTGAACTCTCTTGCAATCAAGCCTTAAGAGAACAATTTGGCAAAAACTCTCAAGAAAAAATCCGCAAAGAATTTAGTGTGGAAACCATCGTAGAATCCTATCTCAAACTTTATAAAGAGGTAAAAAATGTATAAAAACCTGATTAAACCTATATTGGATTTTATTTTGGCGTTTTTGTTGATTATTGTTTTCTCACCTATCATTTTGATAGTTGCCTTACTCATCAAACTTAAACTTGGCTCCCCTATTTTATTTACTCAAGAGCGACCAGGGCTAAATGGCAAAATCTTTAGAATCTACAAATTCCGCACAATGAGTGATGAGAGGGATTCTAAGGGTGATTTGCTAAGTGATGAATTACGGCTTAAAGGCTTTGGTAAATTGATACGCAAAAGTAGCCTTGATGAACTTCCACAGCTTTTTAATGTCCTAAAGGGCGAAATGAGTTTTGTAGGACCTCGTCCTTTGTTGGTAGAATATTTGGAACTCTATAATCAAGAACAAGCCAAACGCCATAATGTCAAACCCGGAATCACAGGTTGGGCGCAAGTCAATGGGCGAAATGCAATTTCTTGGGAAGAAAAATTCATACTTGATGTGTATTATGTGGAACATATTAGTTTTATGCTAGATTGCAAAATTTTGTATATGACTTTTTTTAAGGTATTAAAACGCAAAGATATTAATTCTAATACAAACATTACAATGGAAAAATTTACAGGCAATAAAAGCGAATAATTGGCGACCCTTGGAAGATTCGAACTTCCGTTGCTGCCGTGAAAGGGCATTATCCTTGGCCACTAGATGAAAGGGTCGGCGAAATTTTAGCATAATTTGGTTATTATGAAAATAAATCCTTTCTTTAAAAGCCTCCATTTAGCAATAAAAAAGTATAATATTTCAAAATCTCCACATAATAAGTATTCTATGACAAGGGGGGCTTGAATGTTTCCATTGCAAAACAAATTAAGGCTCATTGGAAGTGTTTTAGGTGTCGCAACTAATCAAAATTCTATTATTTGTGCGGATAACTTTTATAATATTTCCACTTTTTCTCTCTCAACCAAAACAATAGACAAAGCCCTACAAGTCGCAAAAGAAGCAGAACCTTTGCACCCTTTTAGCAAATCTATCGCTATTGGCAATGTTAGCGGAAAAGTTGCTACTGGTTTTGCCACCACTCCAAAGGGTATTGTGCTAAAAACAGAACCCCAAATCGCCCCAATCTCTTTGCTAACTTGGCAAAAACTTGAAATTTCTAAAATTGCCTTTTCACAAGATGATAATTATCTAGCTACCGGTGGAGAAGATGGGAGAGTGTTAGTTTATACCGGAGATAATTACCATTTGCTTTTGAGTTTGCCTCCCTTTCCTGATTATATTTCTTCTATTGTTTTTAGTGATGGCGGGACGCTTATTTTTAGTGCTTGTTTTGGTAGAAGTGCGATGATTTTTGATATTCTAAAAAATACAAAAATTGTAGATTTCAAAACAGATTTGGTAGTCGAAGATGCTTTTTTTTATGATGAGGATACTAAGCTGTTTTGTGTTACAAAAAATGGAACTTTTACCTATGATATCCGCAAACAAGAATTTATCTCCAAAAATACTCTCCAAAACTCTTGGCTAACTGTCTGCAAAAAACTCCCCGGAGAAAAATTTGCAATTATCGGCGGAAAATATAATCCTTTACGCATTATCAAAATTAGTGATAATTCTGTGGTTGATATTATTCCCTCAGAACAAATAGGAGCCACCTCGCTATTTTTAGATAAAAATACCCTTTATGCTGGATATTGTAGCGGTTATATCGAAATCATTCAAATTGACAAAGACAAAGATGAAATGCTTGAATTTATAGCCCAAAATGACTTAAAATCTTGCCTTAAACTCATACAAGAAAAAAATTTATTTTTACAAATCTTGCCTCAATACATACAAAAACTCGATTCTCTGTGGAAAGAAAATCTACTTCAAGCCATTGATTTGCTTGCAAAAGACAAACTGCAAGAAGCTAGGAATTTGGTAGAATCCTTTATGCACGACCCCAAAAAGAAAGAAGAGTTTAATTATTATTGGCTCCAAAAAGAAAGTGTAGCACATTTTATGGATTTAATAGAAGCCAAAAACTACGCTGAAGCCTATAACCTCATCAAACAATATCCATATTTACAAGATACGATTGCTTATGCTCAATTAGAAGAATTATGGGAAAAATCTTTTGAACTCGCCAAAAGACTACTTGCCCAAGATGCACAACACAACCTCAATCAAGCTCAAGAACTCCTAAAACCATTTAGCAATGTTAAAGGCAAAAAAGATTCTATTACAATGCTTTTAAGAAATGTGGATAAATTCCTCCAAGCCGACAAAGAATTTAAAGCAAAAAATTTTATAGAATATTTTAAACTTTGCGAAAAATTCCCCTTTTTGCAAGAAACAAGAATCTATAAAAATGCGCTATTAATCGGGAATCAACTCTCACAAAATATCGCCTCTTTGGAAAACAAAGGGGATTACAATAAAGCACTTGAAATTTGCAAACTTTTATCTGCAATGTTTCCTTTCAAAAACATCGCCACTGAAAAATCAAAAACCATTCAACTCAAACAAGAGTTTATCCAATATTGCACCACCCAAAAACTTTCAAAAGCTTTTGAAATGGCAGAATCTCACTTTGAATTACATTCTTTGCCCGAATACAAAAAGCTTTATGAGGATTTCAAGATTCAAGGTAGAAGTGCTTTTGCCTTTGCTTCTAAAGGAGATGGAAAAGGCACTTTAGATACACTCAAAAACTATCTTTACATTGATTGCTGGAAAGACAAAGTTGCTTCTATCCTCAAAATCGCCTATCTCACAGAATTTATACAAAATGCCAACCAAGATTCTAAAAATATTAATTGGAAAGAAACCTTTCAATACTATATTGAGCGTTACAGCAAAGATGAAGAAATCAAAAAAGTCGCTGCTGAAATGGGAATAAGCGATATTTTAAATAGTATCCCATTTGATGGAAATCCAAAAGGTTATCTTAATGCTATTATTGCAGATTCGTTGCTTTGTATCGACAATCAACCACTACACGAATACCAAACCACAAAAGGCTAACAAATGCAAACACTCAAAAAACCCTACCCCACAAAACAAATCCAAGTTGGAGAAGTCAAAATCGGTGGTGGTGCGCCCATCTCTGTGCAAAGTATGACTTTCTCCAAAACCGCTAACTTACAAGCCACCAAAGAGCAAATTGACAGATTACAACTTGCAGGGTGTGATATTGTGCGTGTGGCTGTAAGCGATGAGGAAGATGCAAATGCACTCAAACAGCTTAAAAATATGATTTCACTTCCGCTAGTAGCTGATATTCACTTCCGCTACAAACTCGCATTAATTGCCGCTCAATGGGTAGATTGTATCCGCATAAATCCGGGCAATATCGGCTCAAAAGAAAAAATCAAAGCCGTAGTAGAGGCATGCCAAGAACGCAATATACCCATTAGAATCGGAGTAAATGCAGGAAGTTTGGAGAAGCAGTTTGAAGAAAAATATGGTGCAACTCCAAAAGGAATGGTAGAATCTGCACTTTATAATATTAAACTTTTGGAGGATTTTGGATTTAGCAATCTCAAAGTTTCCCTCAAAGCCAGTGATGTGGAACGCACAATGGCAGCTTATAGAATGCTACGCCCTTTGGTAGAATATCCTTTTCACTTAGGAGTTACAGAAGCAGGGGACTTAGAATCTTCAATGATCAAAAGCTCTATGGCACTGGGTGGCTTACTCATGGAAGGAATAGGCGACACAATGCGTGTATCTATCACGGGAGAATTAGAAAAGGAAGTAGAAGTAGCACGCTCCATCTTGCGTTATAGCGGGAGACAAAAGGAAGGAATCACCTATATTTCTTGCCCTACTTGCGGGAGACTACAAGCTGATTTGGTGCCAATCCTAAAAGAACTCAAAGAAAGAATGCCAAAAATCAAAACTCCAATGCAACTCTCTGTAATGGGCTGTGCAGTCAATGCCCTAGGAGAAGCCAAACACGCTGATGTTGCTATTGCCTTTGGAAGTGGAGATGGACTTATCATCAAAAAAGGCGAAATAGTCGGAAAATACAAAGAATCTGAACTCATCGAAGTTTTTATAAAAGAGGTTTTAAACACAGAACAAGAAATGATAAAAAGCCAAGCAAAAGGAGAATAATCCCTCCCCTCTTTTCTAACTTGCAAATTTGTATAATAGCCAAATGCCTTATTTACTTGCTAGATTAATAATCATTTGATAATCTTTTATACAGAAAGACTTTATTGTATATTTAATAGATAACCATACCAAATTAACTCCAAAAGAAGCAGCAATTAAGATTATTAATTTAAAAAGCCAAAAATCACCAAATATACAAATTCTAGCATCACAAGCCCCAAAATGAAGCTTGTTCTACTTTAGGGTAAATTCACTTTGAGTATTTTTCCCTCTGCCATTCTTGGAATCCACAAACTCTTACCATCACTTGCCATATCAGCGGGTCCTTTCATCGCAGGTAAATCCAGCACCTTAATATTTCCTTTTTTGTCCATTTGATACACAACACCCTTAAGATTCTCGCCCCAATCACTCACTAATAAATCTCCATTTTTCGCAAAAACCACTCCATCTAGAGCCCCCAAAGGCTCACTTAATGCCACTTGTTTTTTGCTTTTTAAATCAATGCTCACAATACTACCCTTTGCCTTACCATTTGGGTCATAACCAACAGCGATAAGGCGATTATTATCTTTATCTAGTAATAATCCATTTGGACCACCAAATGCAGAATCTAATTTCACAAAAGTTTCATAACTTGCAGTTTTAACATCTATCTTGTGGATAATCCCCGTACCTGTATCACTCACAAGCAAATCCCCATTCAACACCACAATATCATTTAAGAAAATAGCATTTTTAATAGGCAGATTAAAAACTTCTTTTTTGCTTTTTAAATCAAAACCTTTTAGGACATCAATATCTACTACATATAAGATTCCATTAATCGTATTCATACCCTTTGGTGCATGAAGATTTTGCAAAAATTTCAACTCTACTAAATTTCCATTCTTATCTAATTTAGAAATAAACCCATCATTATCCTTGCTTAATGGCTCCAATTTCTCGCCTACATTGCCGACAAAAATATCATCACCCAATACAAATACACTCTCAGGATGTGAAAATCCTCCAATCTCTTGTGCATTAACACCAATACTTAAAACACTTGCTAAAGCAATACTTCCTAAAAACTTTTTTAACATTTTTTTCCTTTCAATGATAAAAATCAAACAAGAGATTATAGACTAAATTTCAAATTTTTAATGAGTGTTTTTTGATAAAAAATATAAGTTTTTTGATTTTTGATATTGTTTGGGTGTAAGTTGGTATTTCTTTTTAAAACGCTCAATAAACCACGAAGATCTAAAACCACATTCTTGACAAATTTGATTAATATTTTTATTAGAATATTCCAAATAAAATTTAGCTTTATTGAATCTCTTTTCATCTAACCAACTTTTGGGGGAAATAAAAAAAGTTTGCTTAAATTTGCGACTAAAGGTTGCATTATCCATATGTGCAAACTCTGCCATTTGCGAAACGCTTTGAAAATCAGTATTGCAATAATCAAAAATCATATTTAATTCAAAACTAAATTCTTGAATAATGCCCTTTAAAAATCCCACAAATACCTCTTTGTATTCCGATAACAAAAACAAAAATAATTCTTCAAACTTATGTGAAACTAAAGATAATGGAACATTTGGGGATTGTTGCAAGTAATACTCAAAGCTACTTGCTATCAAAGAAAGCATTAAATTTTCTCGCAAACAAAAAAACTCCAACCCTTCACAAGAATACTCTAATGATAATTTTTCGCGGTATTTATGGATAAAACGAATAATTTCTGCATTATCAAAAAAAATTAAAATCGCCTCATAAGATTCATCTTTTGGTGCAATGTTGCTAAAAAGATAATTTCCAGATTTCAAGAAAAAACCTTCTTTGGCTTTAATTTTGTGTTGTTTATTGTGTGTATGGATTATCTTTTCGCCCTTTAGCACAATCACTAAACAATGCATTTTTAGATAAACCATTGAATCTCTTGGTATAGGCGGCTTTTGGACAAATCGTGAAAACGCACAATGTGGTGCAGTAAATAAAATGCTATTAGGAGAATTTTTTAGAAAATCGGGAAAATATGTAAAATTACCCATCTAAAGTTTCTTAAAATACAAAGTAAGCCAAAGAAAGCTTACTTTATTCTAAAATTTCTTTTTATTTACATCTGCTAAGATATCATCTGCTATTTTATTGACAGATTGAGAAATATCATTTGTATTGTTTGCCACGCTAACATTATCTTGTGTTACGCTTTCTAATTGTGCAATAGCTTCATTGATTTGCGTTACTCCCGCGGTTTGCTCTTTGATAGATTCACTCATATCATTCACACCTTGCACCAATACATTTACATTAGCTTCAATCTCATTGAGAGATTTACCTGTCCTTTCTGCTAATTTCCTAACCTCATCTGCAACAACAGCAAATCCTCTACCATGCTCCCCTGCTCTTGCTGCTTCAATAGCTGCATTAAGTGCAAGTAAATTTGTTTGGTCTGCAATATCTTTAATCACACTTACAATATTTTTAATATCTTCTGCTTGTCTTGTTACCTCATTTGTCTTATCACTAACATTTTGCATAGAGCTTGTAATCTCTTCAATAGCCGCTGCAGATTCTTGAAGAGAACTTGCTTGAGAAGCACTGCCATCTAGCAATTTATTCATTGATTCTTGCAAGTCATCTGTCTTTTTTACCAAATCTTTGGCATATCCCTCTGATGAAAGCAACATTTTGCGAATTTCTTCGCCCAAAATATTAGTAGTTACCTCAACATTTCCTGAAGCATTTGGAATTTGTTTTGTGAAATCCAACATTTTATAAGATTCAAAAACATCATGAATGATATTCATATTAGAACCCACTCTTCTTTGCAAGGCATCTAGCATTTTATTTAGCACTTCTCTTAACTCTACCAACTGCGGATTATGTGGATTTTCTAAAATTCTTGTTGTAAGATCCCCATTTTCAACTTTTTGTGCGGTTTGAGCTGCTTGTTTGATTGTGTTTTCATCTTTTTGTAAGCCCTCTTTAGTCTTCTCCACATTTTCATTAATCGCTTTTGCCATAACACCAAATTCATCATTTGAAGCGATATGAATCGGCTTTGGAGCTTCTTGTGTTTCATGGTTGATATAAGCAAAAAGTGCTTCTAAGCCTTTCTGAATAGAGGTAATTGGATTGATAAACACTTTGATGATAAAAAATAGAACCAAAACTCCCACAATCAACAAAGCAATATTTATCAAACCATCTCGAATTGCTGCTGCATTAACTGCTGCTTTATAATCAGCTACATTAGCAGAAACCACCATAATCCAACCAAATGGCATTACACGATAATGCGCAACACTCTCTGCACCTTTGACATTTTGATAGCTAGCAATTCCTATTGGTTGCTTACTTGCCATATTAGATACAGCAACTTCGGATGCTATTTTTTTATTATCCAAAACAAGCTCTGCTTGCTTATGAGAGATAATTTCTCCTTGTTTGTCCATGATAAATACAGAAAGACTTGGAAAAACTTCTGTAGAAAAGTTCTTAAATCTCTCTTGGAAGCTTCCAATCACTATATCCGCTCCTATCACTCCAGCCATTTTACCATTTTTATAAAAAGGCATAGAAACTGTCGCAACTTGCTTACCTTTTAGCGAACCCACTTGAGAGATATAAGCATCACTTACCACAAATCCATTCGCCTTTTTTGCTGCTTGGTACCATGGTCTTGTCCTCATATCCATTTGCGGTGTATCCCAAACTGCACTAAAATTTACCTTTGGTTCTTTTTGATAAGATTCGTCCAAATAACTACCATCTTCCTCATATACAATAAAAATATCTGGATATTTCACTGCCTCTACGATATGGGACATCACTTCCCTTTGAGCAACAATATCATTTTTGTCCAAACGAGAAACAGCATTTCCAATAAATTCTAAATGCTGTTTAGCTTCTATATTCATAGTGATATTAATTGTCGTATAAGAAGCCTCCAAAATACTTTCTTGTATGGTGCTAAAAAGTTTATTAGTATTTTCAGCTGTCCCTCTATAATTAAAGAAAATGCTAACACTCATCATCACAACAAATGCAACAATAATTAAACCCGAAATTTTTAATGCTAAAGATTTCACTTTCAAAACTACCCCTTTCTTACTGCTTTATCTAAAATTATAACTCTTGTTACTTTAATTTTTATTAAACTCCCATTGTTGTGCTTCTTGCAAAATCTCTCTTGCACCTTTATCAATCATTTCTAATGCCAACTTTCGCCCTATTTGCCTACACTCTTCTACTCCTTGCACTTGCACTTCCTTAGAATCCCTCAAACACTTTGTTCCATCAGGAATCCCCAAAACAGCTTTGATTCTTAGTAAATTGTTTTCTAAGTTTGCATTCACTCCAATAGGGACTTGACAACCTCCCTCTAATGTCCTTACAAACTCCCTTTCAGCACTTGTCTCAAAACAAGCTTTTTTATCATTAAGAAAATCAAGCATTTCTACGACTTTGCTATCCATTCTACATTCAATCCCCAAAGCAGCTTGCCCCATAGCTGGTATCATAAAATCAAGAGGGATAATATAGGGTATTTCATTTTCTATTCCTAGCCGATTCACTCCTGCTTGAGCCAAAATAATTGCATCAAAATCCCCTTCTTTTAATCGCTTAAGTCGAGTTTGGACATTCCCTCTTAAGCTTATACAATCCAAATCTTTACGCAAAGTATGAATCTGCATTACACGCCTTAATGAAGTTGTCCCTACTTTTGCTCCACTTGGAAGCTCTTCTAGGCTTTTATATTTAAAACTCAAAAAACTATCTCGCACATCTTCACGCTTAGTTATTGCTGCTAATCCTAGATTTTCCACAAATTCCACTGGCACATCTTTTAGGCTATGGACTGCGATATCAATTTCTCCTTTTAGCATCAATTCTTCAAGCTCTTTAGTAAAAAGTCCCTTTCCTCCAATTTTAGCCAAAGGGACATCTAGGATTTTATCTCCTTTGGTTTTTACGATTTTTAACTCCACTTCCAAATTAGAATATTGCTCTTCTAAAGCCTTCTTCACAAAGTTAGCCTGCCAAAGTGCCAAAACACTTCCTCTTGTCCCAATAATTATTTTCTTCATTTCAATCCTTAATTTCTTTTTCTACCACTTCTACATCAATTACTTCATTATGAGTATTTTTTGTAAATTTTGACTTCACAAAAGGTTTTATAAGAACAAAACCAAAAGAGCTAAACTGCATTAAAATCCCTAAAATATCAGTAAAAGCACCGGGCAAAATTAGCAAAAATGCTCCCAAGATTCTAAAAATATTAGAACCTACAAAAGCTTCATAAGTAATCTCTCTTGAACGCAACCTCTCTAAAGCCTCTGCAAAAAACAATCTAAAATTAACTAAAATCCCAAATCCCAAAAAAGCAGTCAAAATAATCTCTAATACAAACCCCAAAACCCCGATTAAATCGATAACTTCATAACTCACAAAAACTTCTATAATAAGATAAACAATCAACAAAACCAATGGCATAACCAATCCTTTGTATTTTTTAGAATCTTAAAACAATTTCATCAAGTCTATCTTCATATTTTCAAAATCGCACAAAGAGATTCCAAAAATCCCTCAAAATCATTTACTTCAAAAATCGTCTTTTCCAAATTTGCCCTACAAACCAACTCAACTTTCCCCTCTTGAATCCCTTTACCCACTATCAAAGCATAAGGCATACCAATAAGCTCAAAATCCGCCATTTTTGCCCCATAACGCTCATTTCTATCATCTAGCAAACATTCTATTTTTTGTTCGCTAAGAGCATGATAGATTCTTGTAGCCAGCTCCACTTGCTCACAATCCTTGACATTAGAAATCACAATATCTAGCAAAAATGGTGCTGTAGCCTTTGTCCATTTCATGCCTTTCTCATCATAATGCTGCTCGATAATAGCTGCCAAAAGCCTTGAGATTCCAATCCCATAGCACCCCATAATAAAAGGTTTGGATTTTCCATTTTCATCTAAAAATGTCGCTCCCATAGCTTGTGAATATTTCTCTCCGAGCTGAAAAATATGCCCAACTTCAATTCCCTTAGTAAAATACAAATGCCCTTTTTGGCATTTTTTGCAAATATCTCCCTCTTGCACCTCTAATAAATCTTTAAATTCTAAGCCCTCAAATAAGTTCAAATCCACCCCAACAAAATGATAATCCTTTTCATTAGCCCCACAAATAAGATTAGAAGCTCCCTCCAACTCTTTATCAAAATAAATATATGGACTTTGAGTAATATTACGCAACGCATAAGGACCAATAAAGCCGGGAAATAAGCCTATATTTTTGATTTCATCTTCATTGACATCTACAATCTCATTAGCTCCACTAATAGCATTTAAGGCTTTTGTTTCATTCAAAAAATCACAACCCCTCAAAAAGAAAAATGCAAATTCACTCTTGCCTCCCTCAAATATAGCCTTTTTCACAACTGCCTTAATCGTCCAAAATGAATCAATCTTAAAAAACTCTGCAAGAGATTCAATGGTTTTGACATCTGGAGTGTGAAATTTAGCGAAATTCGCTTGTGGCGGTGGCGTTTGTGTGCTTTTTTCAAGACGATTTGCTGCCTCCAAATTTGCCGCATAAGAGCAATTATCGCAAACACAAATTGTATCCTCTCCACTCTCTGCTAGGACCATAAACTCTTTGCTTCCACTTCCCCCAATTGCACCACTATCTGCCTCAACTGCCCTAAAATCTAACCCCAACTTAGAAAAAATTACACTATAAGTTCGCTCCATCTCATCAAATTCTCTCTTTAAGTCCTCATAACTACTATGGAAGCTATAACCATCTTTCATTATAAATTCTCTTCCTCGCATAAGTCCAAAACGAGGGCGAATCTCATCACGAAATTTTGTTTGTATTTGATAAAGGTGCAAAGGCAATTGTTTATAACTTTTGACATAAGTTTTGACTAATTCAGTAATCGTCTCTTCATGGGTTGGACCAAAAACAAATTCATTTTCTTTCCTGTCTTTGAATCTCAAAAGTTCTTTGCCATATCTCTCATAACGACCACTAGCTTGCCACAAACTAGCAGGGGTTACGCAGCCAAGCAAAACTTCATTTGCCCCTGCATTATCCATTTCTTGCTTGACAATTTTTGAGATTTTATCCAAAACTCTTTTTCCTAATGGCAAAAAGTTATAAATTCCGCTACCAATCTGCTGAATAAATCCTCCACGCAATAAATACTCATGACTTTTTAAAACAACATCTTTGGGAGTTTCTTTAAGAGTGGGGATAAAAAAATTAGAAAATCTCATCTTTATTCCTTTAGAGCTATGATTTTATCATCTGAATATTCACATTTATATTTTTCTACCATAAAAGGCTCTGTGTTTTGCTCAAACAAAAATCTCAAAGATTCGACAACACCATCACCTTTGGGGGTATTTGCAATCGATTTAAGATTGATTGTGAGATTATGCAAAAAACTATTAAAGGCATTATGCAATGTCTTCTCGATATTTTTTTCATATTCTTGTGGCAAATAACCTTTTGTAATCCCTTTTTGGATTTCCTTTAAGCTCGCCTCTTTGGCTTGTTGGCGAATCATTTTAATCAAAGGTTCTACATTAAGCGTCTGCAACCATGCAAAAAAATCTTGCGTATGACGACCAACGATTCCATAAGCTATTTTTGCTTGTTCCTCCCGCAATGCAAGATTTTTATTAACAATATCTTGCAAATCATCAACAGCAAAAACACAAATATTTTCATCACAAATCTTATCAATATCCCTAGGCACCGCCAAATCAAACCAATAACGCTTTTCTTTTTGGGATTCCACCATATCTTGTGTAATAATTGTATGTGGTGCTCCTGTTGCTGTAAATACAAGCGGAATTTGATTAATCAATGCTCCCAATTCCCCAAAACTCTCTACTCGTATCTGCACTCCAGAGTGATTTTTTGAAATTTCACTAGCAAGATTTTCTGCATTTTTAATATCTCTATTAATTAGCACGATTTTAGCCTGCTGATTGACCAAATGCTTTACGCATAAAGAACTCATTTCTCCAGCACCAATTACCAATGCTTCTTTTTCTTTTAAAGCTCCCAAAATCTCCTTTGCTTTAGCCACAGCAGTAGAAGCAACAGAAACAGAATTTTGCGAAATGCTTGTAGAATTTCTCACACTTGCAGCACACCTAAAAGCAAAATGAATCGCACGCGAAATTTCCAAAGAACAACAACCTAAGTCATAAGAATATTTAAACGCATTTTTAAGTTGCCCTGAAATTTGTGTCTCTCCGACAACTAAGCTATCCAACGAACTTGCCACACTAAAGAGATGATGGATTGCTGCGATATTTTCATAAGAATCTGCGCGTTGTTTTAATGTATCTATGTCTATTTTACAAAAATCACTCAATTTAGCCAATAAAAATTCTTCTGCTTTTTGCGCATTATACACACTCAAAATAAACTCTATACGATTACAAGTTGAGAGTATCACAGCTTCTTCTATAAATTTATTCTCCACTAATTCTAATAAGAAAGTCTTAGTTTGTGGATTTTTGGTATCCAATGCCATTCTCTCACGCAATGCAATATCGGTATTTTTATGGGAGTAGCTTAAAATATAATATTCCATTTCCTGCCTTAAAAATCTCTATTAATCATTTCTTGCATTATTTTTATAAGTTTATCACAAGAATGGTTGGAAATAGCTTCAATTCCAACTTCTCCCAAATGTTTTGCCAAATCTATGCTCTTTTGGATAGCTCCACTTGCCTTAAGATTCTCCAAAATCCAATCTTGCTCTTTTTGCTCCAATTCCTTGCCAAAAGCATTTTCAAGGCGTTTTTTATCGATTGTGTTTAAACTATGGTATAAATAAATATAAGGCAAGGTAGTTTTGCCTTCCTTAAAATCACTCAAAGCCGGTTTTCCAAGAGTTTGTGTGCTAGAAACAATATCCAAAACATCATCAATAATTTGAAATGCTATCCCCAAATTCCTCCCATAGATTCGAAAACTTTTTGCCTCTTCTTGATTTCTCCCTGACAAAAAAGCAGCCGCATAAGCAGTGGATTCTATCAATGATGCGGTTTTATGCTCCACCATTGTAAGATACTTTGCCTCATTAGCATTAAATTGTTTTGCTAATTCTACATCTTCCATTTCGCCTATTGCCAAAGTTGTTACAGCATTAGCAACAATGCGAGGAATCATAGGGAAGCTTTCTTGAAATTGTGTCAATTCACAAAATGCTTTAGAATACAAAATATCACCCAGCATAATTGCATTTTTATCTCCAGCAATTGCATTAATAGAAGGCTTTGAACGACGCATTGTTGCATTATCTATCACATCATCATGAAGCAAAGAGGCACTTTGTATCATCTCAATAATTGCACACAGCAAAATACATTCTTCACTCTCAGTAGCAATATTCAAAGCCAACTTACTACGCAGCATTTTACCTTTTTGAATCTTGCTAGATAATTCTAAAACAATCGGGGATTCTAGCTCCTCTAAAAAATCCTCTATTTTTTGATTAATTTGTTCCAAAGCCTCCATTTGGCACTTTCCTTTCATCAATGATATTAAAATCTCTTCCGCCTTCATAAAGATAGAAATTTAAAGTAGCGATTTTATCTACCCTTTTGTAATCCTTAAAACATAACAAAAAATAAGGTTCTTGGCTATAATATCTCTCTTGTGCTTTCCACAAATTTATTTGATAACAATTCCTTTGATAATCCTCATACAAAACAAATTGATGAGGAAAAGAATCGTAATTCAAATGCACTACTAAACCCTCATTTTTTAATAAAGTCCAACGAAAATACAAAGTCTTTTGCACTTGATTAGCTTGCAATTTTATCACATAAAATTCATCTTTTTTAAGCTCAATTGTCTTATTAGCCTTCCATTGTATAGGTGCAAAAAGCCACGAAATACAACAAAACAACAAAAAAAAGATTCTATTCATTTTGCGTGAGAATATTCCCCATAGATTCTATTGCTAGATTTTGTGTATGACGATGAATCTCCTCAGCAACCTCCTCACTTTTTAAAAGATATTGCAATTCTTCTTCCCAAGTCTCTCCCAAACGCTTTTCTAATAAAATTTCCATTGCAGCAAGCCTTTCTAATATCCTTATCAATTCTGCACTTGTGAGGTTATTAGAAGCATTAAAAATAATTTCCAACCACTTATCTTTTGGCAACCCTTCAAAAATATGTTCCATAATTTATTCCTTATTTTTATCTTCCAATCTTGCCAAAACAGAATTCCTATGTGCGTCTAATCCTTCAGTATGAGCCAAGATTCCACATTCTCTTCCAAGTTCTATAATTCCCTGTTTAGAAAAGGAAATAATAGAGCTTTTTTTCATAAAATGTTCCACACCAAGAGGAGAAAAAAACTTTGCACTACCACCTGTTGGCAATGTGTGATTAGGACCTGCGATATAATCCCCAATAGGTTCTGGAGTATTTTCACCAATAAAAATTGCACCTGCGTGTTTGATTTTTGGCAAAACTTCAAGAGGATTCTCCACTAATAATTCCAAATGCTCTGGTGCAATCTCATTCATCAAAGAAATAGCTTCATTAATATCTTTGGTAATGATAATAGCCCCACGCTCGTTAATAGATTTGGCTGTTATTTCTTTTCTTGGGAGTGTTTGGAGACATTCTTCTATTTTCAATGCCACTTCTTTAGCTAATTTCTCACAAGGCGTAATCAAAATAGAGCTTGCCATTTCATCATGTTCAGCTTGAGAAAGCAAATCCCACGCAAGATATTCCACTCTAGCTTGTGAAGTCGCCAAAATTCCAATTTCGCTCGGTCCTGCTATCATATCAATATTCACTTCACCAAACACAAGTTTTTTTGCTGTTGCAACATAAATATTACCCGGACCAGTAATCACATCTACTTTTTTCACACTGCCACAACCATAAGCCATCATACCAACAGCACTTGCCCCACCTACTTTATACGCCTCTTTAATACCACAAAGATACATCGCTGCTAAGAGCAATTCATTGACTTCATTATTAGGAGTTGGAGTGCATACAACAATCTCTTTTACCCCTGCAACAATAGCAGGAATCGCATTCATCAAAAGCGAACTAGGATAAGCCGCCTTACCTCCGGGTATATAAAGCCCTGCCCTATCCACAGGATTCACTTTCTGTCCCAAAATACTTCCATTTTCTTCAAAGTCCAACCAAGTCTTTGGCTTTTGCTTAGAATGAAAAGCAAAGATTCTTTCATACGCTTTTTGCAAAGAATCTTTCAAAGGTTTTTGCAAAGATTCATAGGCTTTTTGCATAGAATCTTGAGTGATTTTTAATTCTTCCAAATTTTTGGGATTCCACAAATCAAACTTTGCAATGTGCGAAACAATAGCATTTTCTCCATTTTCTTTAATTTCATACAAAAGATTCTTCACTCTCTCTTCAACATTGCAAATATCCATTGCACCACGCTTTAAAAGCTCTCCAAAACGGCTTTTAAAATCCAAATCTTGTGTGCTAAATGTAGCAATCATTCTTAATCCTTTAAGCTTTGTGGCACTAACACTCTAGCATTTCTTCTTTGAGTGCAACAAGCACTAGAGAATAAAGAGAATGTTTAGTGTATTCTGCAAAACCATTTTTAGTATTAGGACACACCTCTGTGCATAAAAGATAATATTTTTGATCAATTTTGATAATTTTCTTAAAATCTTTGAGATTTTTAAAATCAATCTTATCTTCCAACTGATAACCCTCAAAAGTAAATTCCGGATTTGTAGTAGCTAAAATATTCTTTTGGCTATCAAATACCACTGTAAAAATTTCGCTTTTGTCAGAAATGATAGGAGAACCCTTTGGCATAATATCATTAATCAAAGAAGACACTCTTTTAATATCCAACACAAAAGCTAACCCTCCAATAACACGCACACCCTCTTTAATTCCAGCATACACAATCATTGTAGTATCACCATCATACAAAGGTGAAGCCTCATAATTAGAAATCATCACTCCATTATTATGCACAGAATTGCCAAGTCGTTCAATGATATTTAATTTTTCGTTATCATATTTCGCATCTTCAAGAGAATTGTGCAAGATATTTCCATCTTTATCAAAGAAAACAATATTATAGTAATTTTTCAAATTTTCACCCAAACATTCCAAAAGAGATTTTATTTTTTCTTTAGTGTTTGATGAAGTCTTATCTTGTATCCCTTCAAGCAAATACCTTCTAAACTCTGGAGCGTTTTTAATCCAACTAATCTCACAAACGCATTCTCTCAAAAAATTATCCATTGCCACTACTGCATATTTAGAATAATATCCAATAGTATTAAAAAGCGCGCCATAAATACCCTTTTGTAATTCTTCAGCAGATTGAATACACAAAGTATTCATTTCTTCACTTAAAATTCGAATATTATTTAAGATTGGGTTTAGTGTATAAGAATGGCTTTTTGAGGCGATAATCTCTCCATTAATGACTGCATCGCCTAATTCTTCATTGATATTTTCTCCCTCAGCAATCACTGCATCTAATTCATCTGTAATCAGTAATGAATCTTTTAAAATATCTGGATTAATTTTTTCATTATTTTGCTTTTTAATATCAAAAGCAACATACAAAGGGAGGATTCTACATACTTTCCAATTTTCTACAATATTTTTAGTTTGCAATGAACCAATTTCATTTTGAGCAAAAATGCAAGTTTTAGAGCGAAACTCTATGAAATGATATCCTTCAAGAGTGTTTGTTTTGAGCGAACTTCCCACAGGAAAATTTTTAGGATTATCCGAAAATAAAACAACATTTTTTTGATTTGTGATGACAAGATTTGATTGAACAAGACGATAAGGAAAACAATTATTAAGCCATTCAAAAATGCCTTGAAAATCCAATACAAACACAGCAACAAAGTTCGCTGGCTGCTCTGCTTCTTTACGCAAAGGCAATACGAAGAAAAACTCCATTCTTTCCTCTAGCAAAGCCCCTTGCTGATAAAAATCAACCTTGCTAAAAAAATCACCAAAAGATTCAATTTTATGAGCCTCCAAAATCGCTGCTAGAGCTGTTTTTGGCGCAACTTTTGGCAAAAGTGCCTCTAAGGTGTTTCCCTTATCATCAAACAATAGCACATCTTTATAGGCACCACTATTTTTAGCAAACTCTTTGAGATAATCAAAAATCGCTTGCTGTACTTCTTTGGTTTTTTCCTCTTGATTGTCCATGCAATTTTCTAAAACATCACTTCTTAAAAGAGCCAAAATTTCTTCATAACGACTTTGCAAATAAGCATTTAGAAGTTCTGAAAGCACCTTTGATGAAGTTTGCGCCTCTTCATAGACATTTAAAAAATTCTGCTCCATAATGGTTTTTATTAGTTTTTCTTGCAACTCTTCAAATTTTTCTTGAGTTTGTTCCATATAATCAAAAAGATTCTCTGCAATATCCAAAGAGCTAATTTTGCCCGTCAATGTCGTTTTGCTAAGAAGTGTATTAAGCGATGAAAATTGAGATTTATAGCGTTGTGCCATCGGCATATAACTACCTAATAAATTAAGAGTTGATTGCTCCATATTTGTCATTCCTTATGCGATTGTATTTTATCTATTATAACAATTTATTGTTTAAGAAAAAGTATAAAAAATTCTAATTACAGAAAATGTAGAATGAATATAAAAAGCATCTAAATTATCTTAGAGTTTTTCCCACTGCAAGATTAATTCTTTTTGTTGTATAAAATCATCAAAATGATGCGAACCACCCTCTTGTATCACAAGTTTAGAATCTCTAAACTTCTGCTCTGCAATTCTATAATCCAAAACCCTATCTCCCTTTTGGAGCAACACACAATAAAGCTCTGGACTAATCAAATCAACAAAATATTGCTTAAGACTTTCTACCAAATCAAGTGTCCAAAGGAAACTTTCACCATTATAAGAAACATCAACCTTCCCAATTGCAGGAAGCAATGTCTTATAGGCATCAACCACGGGATTTACAAGCACTGCTTTTAGATGATACTTCTCTGCCAAAAAAGTTGCATAATATCCACCAAGCGAACTTCCAATCAGGCAAATTTTATGATTTTTTTGATGCTTTTCTATCAAAGATTGTGCAAGATTCATCGCCAAAGATGGCACATAAGGAAGGTTTGGTGTAAGTGCATTAGGACTAAACTTAGCTATCAAACTACCTTTATAACAAAGCCCAATACTCCTAAATCCATGCAGATATAAAAGCACACAACCTCCTTATTTGCTAGGGCTTTAGGACTAACCCACTCTTGCCTAGCAATTTTAATTTCTATACTAAAATCTATCAACACCTATTTAACTGCCGCTAAAGCCGCATCATAATTTGGCTCATTTGTTACTTCACTCACAATTTCTTTATGCACCACCTTACCTTCTGGATTTACCACAAACACAGCTCTTGTAAGCAATCCCTCTAATGGCGAACCTGCCAAAATCACACCATAAGATTCACCAAAAGCCTTGTTTTTGAAATCACTCAACGCCACAACATTTTGAATACCCTCTATGCTACAAAATCTACCTTGTGCAAAAGGCAAATCAAGAGAAACTACAAACACTTCAGCATTAGACAAGCTTGCAGCTTTTTCATTGAATTTTCTTGTTTGTGTAGCACATACACCTGTATCAAGTGAAGGCACAACATTAATGATTTGAAACTTCCCACTTGCTCCACCTACGCTTTTTGTGCTTAAATCCCCAGCGATAAGCTCAACTTTGGGTGCGCTATCACCTACATTGATTTCTTTACCTTTCAAACTAACTGCATTTCCTTTAAAAGTAACCATAATTTTATCCTTATTAAAAATTTTTATAAAGATATATTTTATAGTAGCTATTCTAAACTAACAATAAAACCAAATTCTTAATACGGCATATTTTCCTTTCTCTTCTCTTAATCTCTTATTCAACCCACACGCTTTTTTTTGCAAACAAAGTAAGCAAAGGGTTTATAAGGGAATAAATTACAAGACAGAGAGATATTGCAGTTTTGATAATCCCCCCCCCCCCCCCGCAGAGAGTTTTTAAAAAGTTTCTATCTTTTTGTATCTTTTAGTAACAAAAAAGTTAAGTTTTAAATTTCCAAAATGCAAAACCTTTTTAATCCAACCGCCATTAATAAACAAAAGTGCTAAAATTAAATTACAAACTTAATAAATAGGAGGACACTATGAAAAAAATTTTATTGGGGGTGCTTTTCATGCTAGGAATCAGCATAACCGCTTTTGCTAAACCAAACATTGTGATTCTAGCCACAGGTGGGACAATTGCTGGAGAAGCAAAGAGTGATCTTGCAACCACAGGATACAAAGCAGGGAGCGTAAGTGTTGATGTGCTTATCAAAGCTGTTCCAGAGCTTCAAAATATCGCAAACATTCAAGCAGAACAAATTGCCAACATTGATAGCTCTAATATGACTGATGAAATTTGGCTCAAACTCGCAAAGCGTATCAACACGCTTTTAAAAGATTCCAAAGTTGATGGTATTGTTATCACCCATGGGACAGATACTATGGAAGAAACTGCGTATTTTTTGAATCTTGTCATCAAAAGTGATAAACCAGTAGTTTTAACCGGTGCAATGCGTCCTGCAACTGCGATTAGTGCAGATGGTCCAAAAAATCTCTACAATGCAGTCAGCCTTGCTGGAGATAAAAATGCTAAAGGCAAAGGTGTGATGATTGCTATGAATGACAAAATTCACGCCGCAAGAGAAGTTACCAAAACTCATACGCTCAATGTTGAAACTTTTAAATCTCCAAATAGCGGAGAAATCGGCTATATCATCGATGGAAAAGTCTTTTTTGATACCGCATCAATCAAGCCAAACACTCTAAAAGCACCTTTTAGCGTAGAAAATTTAGATTCTTTGCCTAAAGTAGATATTGTTTATACTTATTCTAATGATGGCTCAAAAGTCGCTGTTGAGGCATTTTTAAAGGCAGGTGCTAAAGGATTGGTTGTCGCTGGAAGCGGTGCTGGAAGTATCCATGAAAATCAAAAAAACTACCTGATTGAATTACTAAAAGATAAAAAATTAGCAGTAGTAAAAAGCTCTCGTGTAGGCTCTGGAATCGTCCCTCTAAGCGATGAAGAAGTTACACAAGGATTCATCTCTGCAAACAATCTCAATCCGCAAAAAGCAAGAGTGCTTTTGATGCTAGCTCTCACCAAAACTAGCGATCCTCAAAAAATCGCACAATATTTTAAAGAGTTTTAACCTATCCTCTTCATCAAATCCAAAAGACTCTCTTTTGGATTCTTGCCTCCCATTATAACTATTTAACAAAATTTTTGATGTTAGGCTATTTACCAAAATATTTTTACAAAGCTTTAGCCATAAATATCCAATTTCTTTTTTGACTAAATCATCAATTCCTTTGAAAATCTCCACGCCATTTACCCAAACCTTCAAGCACCATTTAATGAAAAATTAAGGGGGGGGGGGGGCATAATAAAAGACTTAATTTTTACAAGGAGCTCTAATGAATGATTCAAAACTTTTAGTCAGTAGATTTAACTACAAAGGTGATATTTTTGAAGTGAAAATCAAATACCCGCCAACCAATAGTTGTAATTGGACACATGAACTTTCACTTTATTCTAGAGAACATAGTGCTCAAGATAATGCTGGACTAAGCAAAAAACCTATAGATTTCGACTCTACTACCAATCCCATAAACATTACATGCAAAGATAATCAAAACATCACTTTAGAAGCAAGCTTCACAAAGGAAGCAAACCAAAAATACTTTGACAAAATCACCTTAAAATTTGATGATATAACCCTAATAAACGAGCATTATCCAAGCTGCCATTTAAAAAAGGCTGAAACTTACAAACAAGGAAACTTGCTAGTTAGTAGAGAATACGATGATTCTGACTCTGGCGATGTTTTTAAAAATGGAAAATTAATAAATGAGAAGTTTTTTAACGAACCAAAAAATTGTATTGAAATACAATATGACAACGGAATCCCAATAAGAACCATTTATTATGAAAATGGCATTGAAGTAAGGCGACTACCTAATGATGGAAATTAAACTATTGATTAAAAAGTATTTTAAATATTTTTTGGTATTAGCAGGGCTTTGCCTTGCTATTTGGGCGTATATATACTTTGTCCATGGTTATACCGAATACACATATCATGACAATGGACAAATCCAAACTAAAATACCTTATGTAAATGACAAACGACATGGGATTAAAAAAGAGTATGATGAAAATGGGCGGTTGGACTATGAAATACCTTATGTAAATGACAAAAAACATGGGGTTGAAAAATGGTATTATGCAAATGGGCAGATAAGCTTGGAGATACCTTATGTAAATGGCAAAAAACATGGGATTGAAAAAGAGTATTATGAAAATGGGAAATTAAAATCGAAAAAACCCTATAAAGAAGGCAGAAGATATGGGTATGGTGGCTACTATGATGACAAAGGCAAACCTGCAATGCCATTCTATCCATTCTATGACCCTTCTGAACTTGCTTTTGATGAATTTGTTAAGCGTCCGTTTGGATATAGTTATATATGGGGTGAGAATTTTTAATCCCCTCTCCACTCAAAAGCAACTTAAATACAATCTCCAAATTAACCTAGCACCAAACCTATCCTATCCTCTTCATCAAATCCAAAAGGCTTTCTTTTGGATTCTTACCTCCCATTATCAAAGCCACTTCTTTGGCAATGGGGGTATAAATATCATTCTTTTGAGCCAAAGCATAAATCTCTTTTGAAGTTTCCACACCCTCTGCTACTTCACCCAAACTTTCAAGAATCTCATCTAAAGCCTTATTTTGAGCCAATCCAAGCCCCACTCTAAAATTCCTTGAAAGCGTAGAATTTGCCGTCAAAAACAAATCCCCAGCACCTGATAAGCCCAAAAAAGTCTCTTCTTCTGCCCCAAAAAACTTCCCAAAACGCGTCATCTCTACAAGCCCTCTAGCCACCAAAGAAGCCCTTGCATTATTCCCAAGTCCCATTCCCTCACAAATCCCACTAGCAATGGCAATGACATTTTTATACGCCCCGCCAATCTCTCCGCCCATCACATCACAATTTGCATAAGGCTTGATAAAACTAGGGAATAACCCCAACCATTCTTGTGCATTTTCTAGCTTATTAGAATGCACATTTAACGCACAAGGCAGAGATTGTGCAACTTCTTTGGCAAAGCTTGGACCTGCTAAGAAACTCAAAGTAGCCTTAGGATAAAATTTTTCAAAAATCTCACTTACAAAAAGCCCCTTTGCCACTCCCTTAGAAGCTACCAACACCTTAGAATCTTGAGGGATAGGACAATCTTTTAGCCATTCTTCTAATGCCGAACTACAAATTGCCACGACAAAAAAATCACTATCTTGTGCTTCTTGCAAGCTAATTTGATAAGCACAATCAAGATTCCGCCTC
This sequence comes from Helicobacter pullorum, assembly GCF_900638355.1. Taxonomy (GTDB): domain Bacteria; phylum Campylobacterota; class Campylobacteria; order Campylobacterales; family Helicobacteraceae; genus Helicobacter_D; species Helicobacter_D pullorum. Next base: position 1,444,789 of record NZ_LR134509.1, read on the forward strand.
GAGATAATCCCTGCTTGATTTTTCTCACCAAATGCAAAGCACAATGCCCTTCCCCAAGCACCACCGCCAAATACACTTACTTTTGCCATTCTTATCCTTAGAGCTATTATTTTACAAAATTACAAAAAGAGGAATTTTAATAAAAATATATTAAAATCCCAAAATTTATTTTAAAAATTATCTGCAAAAAGAGTTTTTATGTCTTTAACCAATCTTAGAGAACGGCTTAATGGTTTGAATCTTTCCCCTGTTTTTGGATTAGTTACCAAAGTTGAGCAAGGATTCTTATCTGCAAATGGACTTTCACCAAGAATTGGAGATATTGTAAGAATCACAAACGAAAATGGCAATAGCATGGGAATGGTAACAACCCTTGAAGCAAATAGTTTCAAAATCACACCCTTTTCTTTTGTAGAAGGCACAAAGGTAGGTGATAAAGTCTATCTCAACACCAAAGGCTTACAAATCCCTGTTGGTTTAGAACTTCTAGGAAGAGTGATTAATCCATTAGGCGAACCCATTGATGGCAAAGGAGAGCTTAGAGCAGAAGGTTTAATGCCTATTATTAGGCAACCCATTGCGGCTATGAAAAGGGGCATGATTGATGAAGTCTTTAGCGTGGGAGTAAAAAGCATTGATGGACTTTTGACTTGTGGCAAAGGGCAAAAACTTGGAATCTTTGCAGGGAGCGGCGTTGGAAAATCCACTCTAATGGGAATGATTGTGCGAGGTGCTCAAGCAAAAATCAAAGTTATTGCACTCATTGGCGAGAGAGGTAGAGAGGTGCCGGAGTTTGTCGAGAAAAATCTAGGTGGAGATTTAACCAACACTGTTTTAGTTGTCGCTACAAGCGATGATTCACCTTTGATGCGAAAATATGGTGCATTTGCCGCAATGAGTGTGGCAGAATATTTCAAAGCTAAGGGTGAAGATGTGCTTTTTATGATGGATTCTGTTACACGCTTTGCTATGGCACAAAGAGAGATTGGATTAGCCTTAGGAGAACCGCCTACAAGCAAGGGCTATCCACCCTCTGTTTTAACTCTGCTTCCACAATTAATGGAACGCGCTGGCAAAGAGGAAGGAAAAGGCTCAATTACTGCATATTTCACGGTTTTAGTAGAAGGCGATGATATGAGTGATCCTATTGCCGACCAAAGTCGGAGTATTTTAGATGGGCATATTGTTTTAGATAGGAGTTTGACGGATTTTGGAATCTACCCACCCATTAATATCCTAAACTCCGCTTCAAGGCTAATGGGAGATGTCGCACAAAAAGAACATATTTTAGCTGCAAGGAAATTCCGCCGTCTTTATTCTATGCTTAAAGAAAATGAAGTTTTAATCCGCATTGGTGCTTATCAAGCCGGGAGCGATAAAGAAATCGATGAAGCCATCGCAAAAAAATCCGATATGGAAGATTACCTAAGACAGAATTATGATGAATCTTGGGATTACACTAAGAGCGTCAATCGACTAATTGAACTAATGCAATAAAATTACACATAAAACATTTTTTTAAATTAATTGATAAAGTTTTAAATTTTTTAAGTTATTTATCGTATAATGCTATGGATAAAAATTATTATTTGAGGAGAAAAAATGGCTGGTTATATTGAATTAACTGAAGCAAATTTTGATGAAACAATTAAAGATGGTGTAGTAATGGTAGATTTTTGGGCGCCATGGTGTGGTCCTTGCAGAATGATTGCACCTGTAATTGACAAGTTAGCAGGAGAATATGCAGGAAAAGCTAAGATTTGCAAAGTCAATACTGATGAGCAACAAGAATTAGCATCTAAATTTGGCATTCGCTCTATCCCTACAATCTTTTTTTACAAAAATGGTGAAAAGGTTGATGAGATGATTGGTGCAGCAACAGAAGCTGCTTTCAAAGATAAAATCGACAAATTACTTTAATAGTACAATGTTAGGAAAATCCCAAAATCAATGAAAAAATGTTGTCCGGGATTCCCTATTGCCTTTATGATGGTTTTTATCATAGGGGCTTTTTTGTATTATTTTTATTCGTTTAAATCAATTGCAGAAATTGATTTTAGCAAAGATGTCTTTTACCAAACAAAAGGCGGAGAAATTAGCCTTTTTGAACCAAAAGCAACAAAATATCAATTATGCTTTTATAGTTCTTATATTCCAAAATGGGAAGAAACATTGGCATTAAAACAAAATATACCTTTATTGGCATTAGATATCTATCAGCAAGGCGAAATCCAAAAGCACAGCGTTTTTAACCTAAAGGTTTCTAGTGAGATTTTATTGAAACTTATACACAATTTCAATTTAAGAGATTTGCCTAAATGCTTTATAATAGCACAAGATAAAGAAAATTCAATGGTTTATAGATATTTAAGAGATGATGGAATCTATAAAGTATTGAATTTTAATAAATTAGGAGAATAATTATGATAGATTTAGCAATTATTGGTGGTGGTCCTGCTGGACTAAGTGCTGGATTATATGCCACTAGAGGTGGATTAAAAAATGTTGTAATGTTTGAAAAAGGAATGCCCGGTGGGCAGATTACCTCCAGTAGTGAAATGGAAAACTATCCCGGAGTAGCCGAAGTAAAAAGCGGTTTTGATTTTATGATGCCATGGCAAGAACAATGTTTCCGCTTTGGTCTTAAACATGAGATGAAAGAGGTTTTAAGAGTAAAGAAAACCGGAGATTATTTTAATATTATCTTTACTGATGGGACTCAAGAAGAAGCAAAAGCGGTTATTGTTGCCACAGGGGGCAGCCCAAAACGCTCTGGTGTTAAAGGTGAAGATACCTACTGGGGCAAAGGCGTAAGCTCTTGTGCAACTTGTGATGGTTTCTTTTATAAAAATAAAGAAGTTGCCGTACTTGGTGGTGGAGATACCGCAGTAGAGGAATCCATTTATCTAGCTAAAATTTGCTCCAAAGTTACACTAATCCACAGAAGAAATGAATTTAGAGCTTCTCCAATTACTCTTCAAAGAGCCAAAAATGAGCCAAAAATTGAATTTTTAACCCCCTATGGAATTGACGAAATTTACGGAGATAATTCTGGAGTTACAGGGCTAAAACTTAAAAATCTTCAAGATAGCAGCACAAAAGAAATCAATATCGATGGAATCTTTGTGCTTATCGGTTATAATGTCAATAACTCTGTGCTTATACAAGAAGATGGCACAGCATTATGCGATGTCAATGAAAGCGGGCAAGCTATTGTGAATCTAAAAATGGAAACAAGTATTCCGGGCTTATTTGCAGCTGGAGACTTGCGCAAAGATGCACCCAAACAAGTCGTATGTGCTGCCGCTGATGGGGCAACTGCAGCCTTAGCAGCGATTGAATTCATCGAGCATCACAAATAACTATATTTAAAGGATAACAATGTTGAAAATTGGAGTTTTTGGAGCGGGCGGAAGAGTTGGAAAACTAATCGTTGATCTTGCTAAAAATAGTAATGAAATCAAATTAGAAAGCGTATATGCAAGAAGAGAGCTGGATTTCTCTATTGAACCGGGCACACTTATCACAAGCGATTTAAAAGTCTTTTTGGAAAGCTGCGAAGTGATTATTGACTTCACCACAGCACAAGGCACACAACAACTTTTAGAAGTAGCCCTACAATACCCCAAACCCATTGTTATAGGAACTACAGGCTTAGAATCTCACCATGAAAATCTCATCAAAGAAGCTGCAAAAAAAATGCCTATTTTGTATGCTAGCAATATGTCGCTAGGAATTGCTATTCTCAATAAAGCTATCAAGCTTGTTGCAAGCACATTGCGTGACTTTGATATTGAAATTGTAGAAACTCATCACCATTTCAAAAAAGATTCTCCAAGTGGAACTGCATTAAAACTTGCAAAATCTTGTGCAGAAGCTAGAAATCTTGATTTAGACAAAGTAAGAATTAGCGGAAGAAATGGAAATATCGGGGCTCGTTCTAAAGATGAAATTGGTGTAATGGCATTACGCGGAGGTGATGTTGCTGGAATCCATAATGTTGGATTTTATGGCGAGGGAGAATATTTGGAATTTATCCACACTGCCACTTCAAGAGTTACTTTTGCACAAGGTGCCATCAAAGCAGCTCTTTGGCTAAAAAATCAGCCTAGTGGTTTATATAGCATTGAAGATTCGCTAAATATAGGATAAACTAGTGGAAAATAGAAATTGGAATGAAGAATGTGCAGTAGTTGGCGTATATAATGCCCCAAATGCTGCAAGTATCGCTTATTACTCATTATTCTCTATGCAACACAGAGGGCAAGAAGCCACCGGTATTGCTTCAAGCAATGGAGAAAAAATCACCGCTATTAAAGATCATGGATTAGTAACAGATGTTTTTTGTGATGAAACGCTAAAAAAACTCAAAGGCTTTAGTGCTGTTGGACACAATCGATACGCTACTGCGGGGGAAGATTCACTAAGTGATGCACAGCCGATATTTGCACGCTATGATTTAGGCGAAATTGCAATTGTGCATAATGGTAATCTCACAAATGCCGAAAAAATACGCAATGAGCTAATCAAAGAAGGCGCTATCTTCCAAAGCCATATGGATACAGAAAATCTTATTCATCTTATAGCCAAATCCAAACATGAGAATCTAGCAGAACGCATTAAAGAGGCTGTATTGAAGGTAGAGGGTGCGTTTTGTTTTATTATTTTAAGTCGCAAAAAAATGTTTGTAATTCGCGATAGAAATGGATTCCGCCCTTTAAGTCTTGGAAAAATCAAAAACAACGATGGAAGCGTAGGTTATATTGTAGCAAGTGAAACCTGTGCTTTTGATTTGGTGGGAGCAGAATATATACGCGATGTTGAAGCAGGAGAGATGCTAATACTTTCAGAAAAAGGCATTGAAAGTCATCATATTATGCCCAAAAACCCTTATCCTTGTGTTTTTGAATATGTTTATTTTGCACGCCCAGATAGCCATGTATTTGGAAGATTAGTTTATAATATTAGAAAAGCAATGGGAGTAGAGCTTGCAAAAGAAAATCCTATTGATGCTGATTTGGTAATCCCAGTCCCCGATAGCGGTGTAGCAGCTGCTCTAGGCTATTCCCAACAAAGCGGGATACCTTTTGAGCTAGGCATTATTCGCAACCACTATGTGGGAAGAACATTTATTGAACCCACACAGCAAATACGGGAACTAAAGGTAAAATTAAAGCTCAATCCCATAAAAGAACTTATTGAAAATAAACGCATTATCGTCATTGATGATTCTGTAGTTAGGGGGACGACTAGCAAACAGATTATAAAAATCCTACGCGATTGCGGTGCCAAAGAAATCCATATGAAAATCTCCTCTCCGCCAACTATTTCCCCCTGTTATTATGGAGTAGATACGCCAAGCAAAGAAGAGTTAATTAGTGCAAAAATGAGCAATAAGGAAGTTTGTGAGTTTATTCAAGCTGATTCTCTTTCGTTTTTATCCTTAGAAGGTTTAAAGCGAAGCATAGGGATAGAAAACTATCAATTTTGTCAAGCCTGTTTTGATGGCAATTACATTGTAAAATAAGGTCTCCCTTGAAACAAATGCTTACTTTTGGACGCTATTGCAAGCGTCGCTTTGGAGAAAGAGTTAGAAAAGTCCCCATTGCATTAGCGGGTTTTACTTGCCCAAATATCGATGGAACAGTAGCTAAGGGAGGTTGCATTTTTTGCAAAAATGAAAGTTTTTCCCCCACTTTAGAACATGAGCCAAAAGCCCCTCTAAAAGTAAATCCTAATATGCAAGAAAATCCATTATTGCCCATGCAGCTAAAGCAACTTCACAGCCAATACCAATGGCAAACTGATTTTCACAAAAATAAATTTGGGGTTGGAAAATATATGATTTATTTTCAATCATTTACCAACACCTATGCACCCTTCTCTACATTGCAAAAGCTCTACACAGAAGCACTCAATCTCCCTAATGTAGTTGGAATGTCTATTGGCACTAGAACTGATAGTGTGAATTTGGAATTGCTAGACTATCTTGCAGAATTGCAAAAAATTAAAGGGCAAGAGATTTGGATAGAATATGGAATCCAATCTATTTATGATGAGACACTAAAGCTCATCAACCGAGGACATGGAACAGAAGAAATGGAATATTGGATTTCACAAACCAAACAAAGAGGTTTGAAAGTCTGCTCACATATCATCTATGGCTTACCTAATGAAACCAAAGAAATGATGCTACACAGCCTCAATAAAGTATTAGAATGGGGAAGCGATGGAATCAAAGTGCATCCTCTCTATATTATAGAAAAGACCATTTTAGCCCTTATGCACAAAAAAGGCGAATACAAGCCAATTCCGCTGAATGATTATATTGAATTAATTGTAGAATCCCTCAAAATCATTCCACAAAATGTCGTAATTCATCGCGTGAGTGCTGGGGTTAGAAATGATACCCTCATTGCACCTAAATGGTGTTTTGACAAAAACATTCAAATGCGTGCAATCCGTGATGCACTAAGAGATGCAGGGATTGAATACTAAAGGGAAAATATGCCATCTTATATTCCAAAACAACAAGCTAGATTAAACCCAAAAGAATGCGTTTTTATCTGCATTGATATACAAGAAAAACTCTTTAATGTTATGCAAAATAAAGATAAAATGCTAAAAAACGCCAACAAACTCTTAGAAGGTGCAAAAACCCTTGGAGCAAACTCCATTGTATTAGAGCAATACCCTCAAGGCTTAGGCAAAGCATTGTTAAGAAATCAAGAAAATCCCAAAGAATCTTTAATAGAAAAAATTTCTTTTAGTGCTTTTGGGGAACAGAATTTTTGTAAAGCCCTAGAAAAATTACAAGCTACAACCCTCATTTTATTTGGCATTGAAACTCATATTTGCGTCAAAGAAAGTGCATTTGATGCCAAAGAAAAAGGCTTCAAAGTCCTAATTGCAGAAGATGCTTGCTCTTCTAGAGAATTACACAGCCATTCCCTAGCCATACAAGAAATGCGTGATTTAAAAATCCAAATTTCTAGCACAGAGAGCATTCTTTTTTCGTTTTTATTACACGCCAAAGAAACGAACTTTAAAGCCATTAGCACATTGATTAAAAACTAAATACCAAAGCAAAAAATCAAATAAAAAATGTTATACTAAAAATGTATCAAAAAAATCTTATCAAACAAGGATAATAAATTGCCAAAACAAGCACAGCTTGAAAATACAACTGAAACCTTAGAAAAAACCACAGAACCTATCCGATACAAAGTTATTTTATTAAATGATGATTATACAACCCAAGATTTTGTTATTGAAGTTTTACAAAAAGTCTTTCACAAGGATTTTGAGGCTTCTCTCAATCTTATGTTGCAAATCCACCACAATGGACGCGGAATGTGCGGAATCTATCCCTATGATATTGCCGAAACAAAAGCATTAGAGGTGCGAAAAATGGCAAAAGCAAAACAATTTCCACTAAGAGCAATTTTAGAAAAACTATAAAAGACAAACCCATGATAGAAATTAGCAAAGAATTAAATTATGTTTTACAAAATGCACAAAACCGCGCTAAACACTTAGGGCATGAATACCTCACATTAGAGCATATCTTTCAATCCCTACTTGAAAACCCAACCATCATCAAAGCCTTGCAAGAATGCGGAGGCAATATTCAAACTATTAAAAGTCAAATCGAGCGTTATTTATTGCATTTTTTACAGCCCTACTCTAATAGTAATGAAACGCCTATGGAAACTCTAGCTGTTACGCGAGTTATTGAAATTATGATAAGCCATGTCAAAGGCTCTCAACGCAAAGAAGCACAAGTGGGGGACTTATTAGCAGCAATCCTAGAAGAAGACAAAGCCTTTTGCACACAAGTTTTAAAAGCCCAAGGGATTACTCGCCTTAATATTTTAGAATACATTACAGAAAACATACAATCCCTACAAACCCCAAAAAACAAAAATGAAAATCAGCAAGAAAGTATTTTAGAAAAATACTGCATCAACCTCACAAAAGAAGCCAAAGAGGGCAGAATCGATCCTATCATTGGTAGAGATGCAGAGATTGAGCGATGCTTAGAAGTATTGCTTAGACGCAAAAAAAACAATCCTCTTTTAGTGGGTGAGCCCGGCGTTGGTAAAACCGCAATTGCAGAAGGTTTGGCGCTTAAAATTATCCAAAAAGATAATCCGCTTTTTGGCAATGAGATTTTTGCACTCAATATAGGTGCATTAGTGGCAGGGACAAAATATAGAGGGGACTTTGAAAAACGCATCAAAGCCTTAAGCGATGAAATGTTGGAGCGAAAAAATGCAATTTTATTTATCGATGAGATTCACACACTCATCGGTGCTGGTGCTACAAGTGGCGGGAGTATGGATGCTAGCAACCTCTTAAAACCTATGCTTGCAAGTGGAAAATTCAAATGTATTGGTGCTAGCACTTATGCAGAATACAGAAACTTTTTAGATAAAGACAAGGCATTTTCAAGACGCTTTGCCAAAATTGATGTTGATGAACCAAGTCAAGAAGAGACGATTTTAATCCTACAAGGGCTAAAAAAATACTACGAAAAGCACCACAATGTAATCTACCCATTAGAATCAATCAAACTAGCCGTAGAACTCTCTAGCCGCTATCTACACGATAGATTCTTGCCTGATAAGGCAATTGATGTAATTGATGAAGTTGGTGCAGCCTATAAACTTGCGGGCAAAAAAGGCAAAATATCTCTTGCAAGCATCAAACAAATGGTAGCCAAAATGGCAAAGATTCCAGAAATTGAAGCCACAAAAAACGACAAATCCCTTTTAAAAAATCTACAAAAACACTTACAAAGCAGAATCTTCGGACAAGATCTCGCAATCACAGAAATCGTAACTGCACTCAAACGCAACAAAGCTGGGCTTAATGCACCAAATAAGCCTATCGGTTCTTTTCTTTTTAGCGGACCAAGTGGAGTTGGGAAAACAGAATTAGCAAAAGAAATTGCCAAAGCATTAGGGATTAATTTTGAACGCATTGATATGAGTGAATATATGGAAAAATACTCCATTTCTGGACTTATCGGTGCTCCTGCAGGATATGTAGGGTATGATAAAGGAGGGATTTTAACAGAAATGATCAAAAAAAATCCACATACACTTTTGCTATTAGATGAAATTGAAAAAGCCCACCCTGATGTTTTAAATCTTTTCTTGCAGGTAATGGACAATGCAAAATTAACTGACAACAATGGAGAAAGTGCGGATTTCTCTTCAGTTATTCTTATTATGACTTCCAATGTTGGCTCCAAAGAAGCCCCAACTCTTGGATTCACACAAGATTCTAATTCCAAATTCCAATCAGCCATCAAAGATAGTTTTTCACCAGAATTTAGAAATCGCCTTGATGCAATCATTGCCTTTAATCCTTTAAATAAGCAAGAAATACTCAAAATTGTGGATAAAAACATTCAAGATTTAAATCAACAAATCGCAAATAAAAATATAGAAGTGATTTTAGATAAAACCGCCAAAGAATACCTAGCCCAAATAGGCTTTAATCAAGAATTAGGAGCAAGACCTCTAGCATTGAAAATTCAAGAAAAAATCAAAAATACTTTGAGTGATTTAATGCTTTTTGGGGAATTGCAAAAAGGCGGAAAAATCACTTTCTCCCATTCTAATAAAAGCGATACACTTCAATATAAAATCTCTCCTAACAAAGAAATGAAGAAATGAAAAATTTTTCTTGGGACTGCATAAAATATCCTGCCGCAATTTATCGCAGTAGCGGATATTTGCATGAAATTAGCGAAATTGAAAAAAATAGCTTTGAATCCCTCCACAATCTCCAAAAAGAAATCAAACTTTTGTGTGCAAACACAGAGGCTTTTCTTTTTGAAAATTTGGGAGTAAATGTCCTGCTTTGGGGTGCTAGAGGTTGTGGAAAATCTTCACTCATCAAAGCACTTTTGCCAAAATATGCCAAAGATGGCTTAAGAATCTTACAAATCTTCAAACAAGATTTAGAAATTTTGCCCGAAATTTTTGACTTTCTCCGCACAAAACCTTATAAATTCATCATATTTTGTGATGATTTAAGCTTTGATGAGGGCGATAAAGAATACAAAGCCCTAAAAACTATCTTAGAAGGTAGTATCGAATCTTTCCCGCAAAATATCCGCATTTACACCACCTCCAATCGTCGCCATTTAATGCCAGAATTTCATGATGAAAATGAACTTTTTGGATTTGAAGGCAACGAAGATAAAATCGCACTTTTTGATAGATTTCCTCTTTGTATCGGTTTTTATACTTATGGCAACCAAGAATATTTGGAGATTTTAGAAAACTACTTCAAAGAATCCCCACAAGAATGGGAAAAGCTCAAAGCAAAAGCAATTTGGTTTGCAACCCAAAGAGGTTCAAAAAATCCAAGAGTGGCTGCACAATTTTTTAAACTTTACAAAAGTGGCTTAATTGATCTTATTTAAGGAGAAAGAATGATTAAAAAATGTCTATTCCCAGCAGCAGGATATGGAACGAGATTCTTACCAGCTACCAAAGCAATGCCAAAAGAAATGCTACCCATTGTCAATAAACCACTCATTCAATATGGCGTAGAAGAAGCCATGGAGGCTGGAATCTTTAATATGGCGATTGTAACAGGGAGGGGCAAACGCTCTTTGGAGGATCATTTTGATATTAGTTATGAATTAGAGCACCAAATCCAAGGCACAAGCAAAGAAGGCTATCTAAAAGAAATTCGCCATATTCTCAATACTTGCACCTTTTCTTATACGCGACAAATGGAAATGAAAGGCTTAGGGCACGCGATTTTAATGGGCGAAAACCTCATTGGCAATGAGCCTTTTGCAGTCGTTTTGAGTGATGATTTGTGCGATAATGAAGGTGGCGTTGGTGTGTTATCCCAAATGCGCAAAATCTATGAAAAATATCGATGCTCGATTGTAGCAGTAGAAGAAGTTTCCAAAGAAGAAGTTAGTAAATATGGAGTAATTTCCGGTAGAGAAGTGGATAATAATACCTTTATGGTAGATAATATGATTGAAAAACCAAAACCACAAGAAGCTCCAAGCAATCTAGCAATCATAGGGCGTTATATCCTAACACCTGATATTTTTGAGATTTTAAAACACACTAAACCCGGCAAAAATGGTGAGATTCAAATTACAGATGCCCTGCTAGAGCAATGCAAAAAAGGTATGGTTTTAGCCTATAAATTCCAAGGCAAGCGTTATGATTGTGGAAGTGTTGATGGGTTTGTAAAAGCCACTAATATTTTTTATCACAAATTCCAAGGCAAGTGATGTATAATCTTAATTTTTATCTTTTTATTTGGATTGCACTTTTTGTGAGTATGCTACCCTTTATGCTGCTCTCTAGTGCTTTTTTGGTTTTGGGCAAAATCCAAGCTTATCTTGAAGCACAAAAAAGCCGCGAAAAAATGCTAAAAAATATCCGTTATCTTATCTCACTATTACAAAATAATCCCGATAAAGAAACTTTGGATGAAGCTTTGGATTCTTTTAAAAAAAACTTTCTTATTTTTGGCGATCTCAAAAAAGACAACAAAGACTACCAAGATAGAATGGATTTCATCTCTGCACTAGCGTGGTGTCCTTTGATTGATATTGATAGTGTAGCACGATATAGAGAAGAATTTATCAAAGCAAATCCGAATTTTAAAAAAGAGATTGAAACAATTATTAGTTCTGCTTTAAAAAACCGCGAAAAGAGCGAAAAAGATAAGAAATAAAAAAATCAAAGGAATAAAATGCAAAAACATCTTAAGGAAAATGGCAATATTATTTATGGAGATTTAACCAAACAAGTTAATTTTAAATGCGATTTTAAGGGAAAAAATAACATTGTATTTCTTGCCCCAAAATGCACTCTAAAGAATACAAATATTGTTTTTGCAGGAAACAATTCACTTATATTTTTAGGCGATTCTTTTCCCTCTGGGACAATGTTTAGCATTGCTATCCACACAGATTCTGTATGCTACATAGGTAATAATAATTATTGCAACCCAGCTGGACAAAGATCATTGCTTTTATCAGAAAGAAAAAATGTTATCATAGGCGACAATAACCTCCTTTCACATTCAATATGGTTTAGAAATGCCGACCCTCATTTAATCTACGATATTAATACAAACCAAAGAATTAACCCTACTCAAAGCATTTATATTGGAGATCATACTTGGATAGGACAAGAAGTTGCTTTTCTCAAAAAAACTTTCATAGCTTCAGGTTCAATCGTTGGAGCAAAAAGCGTAGTAGCTAAAAAATGTTTTTCAAACACTGCAAATGCTGGCAATCCTGCTAGAGAAATCAGACAAAATATTTTTTGGAGTGGTGAATGTGTGCACAATTGGGATTCTCAAACAACAAATAATTATATATCTATGGACAAAGACGACTTCAAATACACTTATGATAAATCTCAATTCCTTTCTCCAAAAGCCATAGAATCAAAACTCGATTCTCTAAATACCGCCTATGAAAAACTTGAATTTCTCTATGATGCTCTCTATTGCAACAAAAATAAAAATCGCTTTGCTTATTTCAAAGATTGCCAATACAATATTCCCTTGCCAAAATATGAAAAAAGATTCAAAAATCTCAACTTTACAGAAATCAAACCAGAGCCTATTACACCTCCCAAACCAGAGCCTACACCACAAGAATTAGAAATAAATTCCCTTAAAGCCTCCCTTGATTCTACAAAGAAGCAATTAGAATCTAAAAATAAAATCTTAGAATCTATGAATAAAACTTTAGAATCTAAAACAAAAGAAATGGATTTTACTCTCCACTATGGCACAGCAAAGAATAGAATCCACAACCACCTCTCTTATAAACTAGGTAAAGCAATGATAGAAAACTCTAAAAGCATTTTAGGATATATTAGAATGCCTTATGTGTTATCTTATATTAAAGAACAACACAATAAAGAACAAAAACAATACCAAGAACAAATCAAAAAGAATCCTAATCTAAAACTTCCAAAACTAGAATCTTATAAAGATTACAAAGAAGCCTTAAAAGAAAAAGAATGTTTCACTTATAAATTAGGGGAAGCATTTATTAGAGCAAATACTCTTAAGAGTAAAAATAACATAAACAACAATACTAATAATATTAGTGGGGGGGGGGGGGCAGATATTATCAAAACCACAATACCTCTCTACCCTACAATCTATTCTCTACAAACCCATTGCTTACTTCAAGTTTGCAAAAGAAGTGCGTGAGTTGAATAGGGAGTTAGCATTAAAAAGGAAAGGATAAGACAATAATGGATTTTTTAAAAATTATCGGGGAATCAAAACTGCAAGGCTCTATTGGAATCTCTGGAGCAAAAAACTCCGCCTTGCCACTCATTGCTCTAAGCACATTAGCAAAAAATAAGATTACATTAGAAAATTTGCCTGAAGTAGTTGATATCAAAACTTTTCTATCCCTGCTTAGTATGCTTGGATGCGGTATTCAAGAAATCGACAATCACACTAAAACCATCATAACTTCCACTTTAAACAATACCAAAGCAAACTACGATATTGTCCGAAAAATGCGTGCTTCAATCCTTGTTTTAGGACCACTTTTGGGAAGATTTGGGTATTGCGAAGTTAGTTTGCCCGGTGGTTGTGCAATTGGTGCTAGACCCGTAGATTTGCATATCAAAGCCCTAAAAAAAATGGGAGCAAAGATTCAAATACAAGGGGGCTATATCATTGCAGAAGCCAAAAATGGCTTAAAGGGAAATGTAATAAATTTTGACAAAATCACTGTTACAGGCACAGAAAATATCCTCATGGCAGCAGCAATGGCTAAGGGCAAAACCAAAATTATCAATGCCGCAAAAGAACCAGAAGTTGTGCAACTTTGTGAAGTCCTAAAAGAAAGTGGGATTGATATTCAAGGTATCGGAAGTGATGAAATTGAAATTTATGGGACAGATATGCAACCACTAATTTTCCCAAAACCCATTTGCGTCATTCCCGATAGAATTGAAGCGGGAACTTATCTTTGCGCTGGTGCAATCACAAACTCTCAAATTACGCTTAACAACATTAATCCAACGCATTTAGAAGCAATCATTTCTAAGCTTGAAGAGATTGGTTTCAAACTGCAATTTAGTCAAGATTCTATCACGATTTATCCCACACAAAACCCGCAAGCATTTGAGCTTTCAACAACAGAATATCCCGGCTTTCCAACAGATATGCAAGCTCAATTTATGGCTTTAGCCACACAATGTGAAGGGAGCAGCATTATCCAAGAGCGTCTTTTTGAAAATCGCTTTATGCATGTAAGCGAACTCCAAAGAATGGGTGCAAACATCACGCTAAAGGGCAATACAGCAACCATTCAAGGCAAAAGCAAGCTTTATGGGGCAGATGTAATGGCAACAGATTTGCGTGCTTCTAGCGCATTGGTTTTGGCTGCTCTTGTCGCTAAGGGAGAAAGCAATATCCATCGCATCTACCACCTTGATAGAGGTTATGAATCTTTAGAATCTAAACTCACCAAACTTGGTGCTAAAATCACAAGAGAAAAAGAATGAATCCTCCACACATTTCGGTTTTAAAACAAGAAGTTTTAGAGACTTTTGAGAATGAACTAATTACAAAAAATGGAGGAATTTTGATTGATTGCACACTTGGTTTTGGGGGGCATAGCCTAGCACTCTTAGAAAAATATCCAAAACTAAAAATCATTGGCATTGATCAAGACAATGACGCTATTGCTCTTGCAACAAAACGATTAGAAAACTTCAAAAACCGCTTTAGCATAAAATATGGTAAATTTAGCGAAACCCTAAAAACAATCCTCTCTCAAGAACAAAATATCGTAGGAATATTAGCCGATATTGGTGTTTCATCAATGCAATTTGACAACAAAGAAAGAGGATTTTCCTTTGAATCTGAAACTTTGGATATGCGAATGGATAAAACTAAAAATTTCAATGCCAAAGACATTATCAACACCTACTCCCTCCCAGAACTAGAACGAATCTTTAAAAATTTTGGAGAGATTAGAGAATACAAAAAACTAGCCCATTGCATCATAGAATTACGCAAAAAAGAAAAAATCACTAGTGCAAAAATGCTTAGCGAGTTTATTGCTAGGCATTTCAAACACCCCAAAATCCACCCAGCCACCCTAGCCTTTCAAGCCCTACGGATTGAAGTCAATGATGAACTAGGCGAACTTGAAAGATTATTGCAAATTTTTGAAACTCACAAAATGCGAAATGGAGCTAGACTTTGCATTATCTCTTTCCATTCATTAGAAGATAGGATAATAAAAACTTATTTTAAAAAATGGGAAAATCCTTGCATTTGCCCACAAGAAGCTATGTTGTGCAAATGTGGAAAAAACCACCAAAAAGGCAAGAATCTCTACAAAAAGCCACTCACAGCCAAAGCCCAAGAAATTCAAGAAAACCCTCGCTCTCGCAGTGCAAAACTGCGTGCATTTGAATTTTTTAGCTAAAGGAAGATAAGATGGAATCTTATGGTGATTTACGCCTCAAAGAAAGCGATAAAATCCAAAAAACCAACTTCCTAAACAAGATTTTTAAAAAAGAAAGTGAAATCACTCAAGAAAATTTAGAATTCCTAGAAGAACACGCCAGCCACGCAACAATGCGCAATCAGCCCAACCAAACTTCGCAACTAGAATCACTCCCCAAAGATTCTACTTCCTTAGATTCTATTTCTTCTAATTCTACTGCCAATCAAGAATCTCCAAATATCACTCTTGAGACACAAGAAAAAGAGGAACTCAACAAGCTTTCTATTGATGAACCCACAAAGGAAATTCCTTTTAAAATGGTGTGCATTACATTTGGGGTAATGTTTTTTGTGCTTTTACTTTTTATTCCCAAAATTTATATTCGCAATAATATTTATTACACTAGCCGCAACATCGTGCAGCTGCAGACACAACTTGATTCACTCAACGAAGAAAACAAACAAATTAAAAAACAATTAGAAGATATTAAATTTAGAAATTTAACACATGAATTAGATTTTTAGGAATTTGGTAGCGGGGGGCGGATTTGAACCACCGACCTTTGGGTTATGAGCCCAACGAGCTACCGGACTGCTCTACCCCGCGATAAGAATTATTAAAAAATTGAAAGATTTTGAAAGTGGCTGGGGTACAAGGATTCGAACCTCGGAATGGCTGGACCAAAACCAGCTGCCTTACCGCTTGGCGATACCCCAACAAATTTAAGAAGTGAAATTATAGCCAAATTATTTATTAATGTCAATATAAACTTTGATTTTATATCACTCATTAAATTATTTTGCCTGATTTTAACAATAGTTTAACAATATTTCATAATGTATTATTAATATATTGAGAATATATTATTTAATAGTATTTTAATAGTATTTTAATAGTATTTTAATAGTATTTTACATATTGATTATATGTTTAAAATATGTTTATTACTATTAATTAACTATTAATTAACTATTAATTAACTATTAATTAACTATTAATTAACTATTAATTAACTATTAATTAACTATATTCTAATAGAAACTCTTGTATAATCTCTCACATTTACAAATTAATTACATGGTATAACTTATGGAAACAATTATAAGAGTAGAAGAAGCAATCAAAGCTATCAAAAATGGCGAAATGATTATTATAATGGATGATGAAGATAGAGAAAATGAGGGCGATTTGGTTATGGCAGGGATCTTTAGTACCCCTGAAAAAATCAACTTTATGGCACAAGAAGCTAGAGGATTGATTTGCGTTTCTATCACAAAAGAAATTGCACAATCGCTAGATTTACCCCCCATGGTTAGCAACAATAGCTCCAACCATGAAACCGCCTTTACTGTATCCATTGACGCAAAAGAAGCCAAAACCGGAATCTCTGCCTATGAGCGAGATTTGACTATCAATCTAATGTGCAAAGCTAATGCCAATCCAAATGACTTTGTGCGTCCAGGGCACATTTTCCCTTTAATTGCCAAAGAAGGCGGAGTATTAGAACGCACAGGACATACTGAAGCAAGTGTAGATATTTGCCGCCTTGCTGGATTAAAACCCATTAGCGTCATTTGTGAGATTATGAAAGAAGATGGAATGATGGCAAAAAGAGGGGATAGATTCTTAAGCGAGTTTTCCACAAAACACAATTTAAAGATTCTTTATGTTTCTGACTTGATTCAATACCGCCTAAAATTCGAAAAACTCACTACAATCATCTCTCAAGAGGAAGTAGAATTTTTTGATACAAAAGCAACAAAAATAAAAATCAAAGATCACCTCAATCAAATCCATAGTATTTTTAAATTTGGAAACCCCACACAAAAACCCTTAGTCAAATTCCACACCATCAAAGAGGATTTGGAGCTTTTGGAAAATACAATAAGCTTCAAAGGCTTAATGCGTTCTATTGAAATTTTGAAAAAAGAAGGTGGTTACTTAGTGTTTTTAAAAACCAAAACCAACAAAGATATTAAAGAACTTGGAATTGGCGCACAAATCCTAAAGAGCTTTGAAATTGAAGATTTTAGGCTGCTTACAACTTCCAACTTTGACGAAAATGAGTGCAGTATGCTTAGTGGATTTAACCTAAAAATACTAGAAAGGATTGAAGTATAAAAGCATTATCCATTTCAAGTTTGCAACAATCGCGCAAACCAAATCAAAATACAACAAGGTAACAAATGCAAAAAAATACACCCAAAAAAGCCATTGTCCTTTTAAATATGGGGGGAGCAAGCTCCCTCAATGAAGTAGAAATTTTTTTGAAAAATATGTTTAATGACCCCTATATCCTTCCTATCAAAAGTGATTTTTTTCGCAAGATTCTAGCAAATTTCATTACCCACAAACGCCTTGAAGAATCCCAAAATAATTATAAAAAAATCGGCGGAAAATCTCCCATAATAGAGCATACATTTAAACTATGCCAAACTCTAGAATCGTTAGATGAAAGCTATTTTTATACTTATGCGATGCGTTATACTCCTCCTTTTGCCAATATGGTAGCCAAGGAATTACAAAGCAAAAATATCCAAGAAATCGTGCTTTTTAGCATGTATCCACATTTTAGCTACACCACCACTCAAAGTTCTTATGAGGATTTTTTATATGCTTTAAAGACTTTGAATTATCACCCAAAAATACATTTTATTAAAAATTATTTTGATGATTTAGATTACAACAAAGCCATCATTCATCGCATTAAAGAATCCCTTAATAATGAAGATTCTAATGATTTTCACCTCATCTTTTCTGCCCACTCTCTCCCACAAAAAAATATCGATAGGGGCGACCCTTATCAAAAAGAGATTCTAGCCAATGTCAATATCCTAAAAAAATTATTGCCACAAGAAGGGCTAAACTTTGCTAGCATTCAAGTGGCTTATCAATCAAAACTTGGACCCATTAAGTGGCTAGAACCAAGCTTAGAGAATACTTTAAAAAAATATAAGAACAAAAAAGTTATAATTTACCCCATTGCTTTTAGTATGGATAATTCAGAAACAGACTTTGAACTTTCCATTCAGTATAAAGAAGTATCACAAAATTTAGGAATTTTAGACTATCGTGTAGCAAGATGCCTCAATGATAGCAAAGAATTTGCAAATTTCATTATCAAAAAAGGAAATGAATGCACAAAAGCATAAAAGTGCATATCTAAAACCACTAAACTAAAAGGTAAAAAATGAAAAAAATCATACAAATTTGGTGCATAGTTTTGGCATTTTTTCTAGTTGGTTGCGAAGAAAAAATAGATTCAAATATCGTCTCTAGTGGCACAAAAAATACACAAGAGCAGCTTGATGCAATGCAAAATGTAGATAAAAATTCTTACAAAGAAGTCGCTGATGTGTTTTTAGAAACACAAACCATCTCTACTAAAGACAACAAACCCTATTTTTTGGTTTTTGCAGCAAATGGTTGTATTTATTGCGATAAATTAAAGGAATTAATCCGCAGCAACAATGAAATAAAAAAGATTCTACAAGAACAATTTTCTCCCTATTATATCAATCTTAGCTATTCTAAAACACACACTATTGATTTTTTAGAAAAACCTCAAGAAACAGCACAATTTGCACAAATCTACAATATCAAGCCTACTCCAACCCTTGTTTTTCTCACACCAAAGGGAAAAATCCTCTTTATTTATCCGGGTTATATGCCAAAAGAAAGGTTTATGGTGACTTTAGAATTCCTGCAAAATCCCAGCCTAGAATCCAAAGAGCAAAAAGAAATTTCCCAAGAATTGCAAGCCATCTTTGAATCTAAAAACATTTAATTGTTTATCAATGGTTATTTTTAGATATTGTAGAATCCAAAATTCATTCTTTGTGGAAAGGACTTTATGAATCAACTGCGTATTTTGATTAACAACACAATCAAGGGATTTTGTAATTTTTGGATTACAATTGTTTTGCTTTTGGCTTATGGTAGTGCTTGTGCTGTCGCAACTTTTGTAGAAAATGACTATGGGACTCCCTCCGCAAAAGCACTTGTATATAATACACAATGGTTTGATTTATTGCATATTCTTTTGGTTTTAAATCTTATAGGACTCCTCTTACTTTCTCGTGCTTGGCAAAGAAAAAAATATGCGAGCTTTCTTTTTCATTCCTCTTTGGTTGTAATTTTTATCGGTGCTGCTATGACTAGATATTATGGATTTGAAGGGGTAATGCACATACGCGAGGGGCAAAAGAGCAATACCCTACAATCTCAAGAAGAATTTTTAACTATCTTTGCAAAACTAGATGGCAAATATTATCGTGCATTTTTCCCCACAACACTTACCCCTTTAGTGCAAGATAAATTTAATTACACCTTGCCTTTTGATAATGATGAACTAAAAATAAAATTTCTTGATTATACCCCCGCAAAGGATAAAACTACACTTGATACCTTAAAAGTAGAAATCAGCTATCAAGGCTTCACACAAATTACAGAAATAGAAAAAAATGTAATGGGACAATCTCCAATCCCCTTTAACCTAGGAAATTCACAATTTGCACTAGAATGGGGGACAAGAACAATCACTCTACCCTTTAGCATTGAATTAAAGGACTTTCAACTAGACCGGTATGCTGGCTCTATGAGTCCTTCTTCTTATGCTTCTGAAATTATTGTAATTGACGAAACAAAAAACCTAGAAAAACCTTATCGTATCTTTATGAACAATGTCTTAGATTATGGAGGTTTTCGTTTCTTTCAATCCTCTTATGATCAAGATGAACAAGGCACAATTTTATCCGTCAATCGCGATCCGGGCAAAATACCCACTTATATCGGTTATGCTATGCTGACATTAGGGCTTTTATGGTCATTTTTTGCCAAAAATGGTCGCTTCTATAAACTTAGTCGCTATCTCAAAGCACAAAATCTCGTTTTTGCTGCCTCTTTGGCTTTGAGTGCCTTTGCCCTCCAAACCCCTTTAAATGCGACACAAAATGATGCTACAATTCCAGAGATTCCACCAATCACAAACGAAAGTGTTTTGGACTTAATCCAAAATCTCAAAGAAAAATCCGCTCCGCATTCTGCACTTTTTGGGAAAATACTTGTTCAAGATTTTGGGGGCAGAATCAAACCTATGGACACCCTTGCCATGGAATATATCCACAAAATGACCAAAAAAGATAATTTTTTGGGGCTTAGCAATATGCAACTTTTTTTGGGTATGATGATGTATCCTAATGAATTCAAAAAAATTAAGATGATTGCAATTTCTACCCCAAAACTTAAAGAACTCATCGGAGTAGAAAAAAATCAAAAATATATTGCTTTTGAAGATGTTTTTGTCGATAATCAATATAAACTTCTCAATTATCTTGAAGAGGCAAATCGCAAAAAACCAGCAATGAGAGATAAATTTGATAAAGATATTATTGAAGTTGATGAAAGAATCAATGTAGCCTATCTTATCTATACCGCTCAATCACTTAGAATCATACCAGATTTTAGCAGACAAACTACCACTTGGTATGCCCCAACAGAAGCTATGGCAGGCTTTCAAGAAAAAGATAGAGAGCAGATTCACAAACTTTTTAACGCATATTTTATGAGTTTTCATCAAGGTTTAGTAGAAAATAATTGGGAAAATGCAAATTTAGCCATAGAAGCACTCAAAAATATCCAAAGCAAATTTGGCACTGACCTTCTCCCACCACAAAGCAAAATCGACTTAGAAATTCTTTTAAATCACTATAATATCTTTGATAATCTAACTCCTTTATACATTCTAGCAGGTGTTATATTATTTATTATTGTTTTGGTGCAGATTTTTAGAAACAAAAGCGTTAATATCTTTGCTAACAAAGCCATTCATATTTTCATTGCTTTATTAGTTTTAATCCACACAATCGGACTTGGAGTGCGTTGGTATGTCGGAGGGCATGCCCCTTGGAGCAATGCTTATGAATCAATGATTTATATTGCATGGGCAGCAGGGATTGCGGGAGTAATTTTCTTCAAAAAAAGCTACCTTGCCCTTGCCACTGCTAGTTTTCTAGCAGGAATCTCGCTTTTTGTGGCACATTTGGGCTTTATGAATCCACAAATTGGTAATCTTGTCCCTGTTTTAAAATCCTATTGGCTTAATATCCATGTTTCCATTATTACAGCTAGCTATGGTTTCTTGGGACTTTGCTTTATGCTTGGGGCTATCACTTTGGGATTATTTATTTTTAGAAGTTCAAAATACCCTCAAATAGACAATACTATTTTAACCTTACACACCATCAATGAAATGGCTATGATTCTAGGGCTTGCCATGCTTACAATTGGAAACTTCTTAGGTGGAGTATGGGCAAATGAATCTTGGGGAAGATATTGGGGTTGGGACCCAAAAGAAACTTGGGCGTTAATTTCCATTGTTGTTTATATTATCGTCCTTCACATAAGATTCTTACCAAAAGGCGATAATCCTTATGTTTTTGCAGCATTATCTGTAATTGGATTTTATTCAATCTTAATGACTTACTTTGGAGTAAATTTTTACCTCTCTGGGTTACATTCCTATGCCGCAGGAGATCCTATTCCAGTCCCAGCATTCCTATATTATTTTGTTGCTGCAACCATTCTTTTAATCCTATTAGCTGCACGAAAAAGCGATTTGCAATCCCCCAAACTTAATTAATCTCAAAAAGACTTTTTCTTTTAGAGATTAATTAAGCAATATTTTTTATTTTTTTTGCTATAATCTTTCCCAATTTTCATTTCAAAAGGCAATATTTTAATGTCCCAAATCATTGGTTTTAAGATAAATAGCGAGATTTATGATACACAAACTGCTTCTGAACTTGGATTAGAAGGCACACCTATCTATTTTGATAATTCTCAAGAATCCCTATCAATTATGCGACATACTTGCGCTCATTTGATGGCAGAAGCGATTAAAAGCCTCTATCCTGAAGCGCAATTTTTTGTTGGTCCTGTGGTGGAAGAAGGCTTTTATTATGATTTTAGAGTAAATCAAAAAATTAGCGAAGAAGATTTAAAAAACATCGAATCCAAAATGAAAGAAATCGCCAAAAAAGGCGAAAAAATCACAAAATATTATTTACCTCGCGACAAAGCCATTGAAAAATTCAAAAACGATGATTTAAAACAAGCAGTTATTAGCAGGATTCCTGAAGGCGATGGGAGATTAAGTATTTATTCACAAGGTGATTTTGAAGATCTTTGTCGCGGTCCTCATCTACCAACACTCAAACTTCTCAATGCTTTTAAACTCACCAAAATTGCTGGAGCTTATTTAGGGGGTGATGAAAAAGCAGAAATGTTAGTAAGAATCTATGGAATTGCTTTTGCTGACAAAGAAAGCTTAAATCAATATCTACACCAAATGGAAGAAGCTAAAAAACGCGACCATAGAAAAGTTGGTACTGAAATGGAGCTTTTTACTTTTGATGAAGAAATCGGAGCTGGATTACCCATTTGGCTACCAAAAGGCTCTAGGTTACGCAGAAATATTGAAAATCTCTTAACCAAAGCCTTGATTCAAAGAGGTTATGAGCCTGTAAGAGGTCCTGAGATTCTTAAAAGTGCTGTTTGGAAAACAAGCGGACATTATGCCAACTATGGTGAAAATATGTATTTTACAACCATTGATGGCGTAGAATATGGAATTAAACCTATGAATTGTGTAGGACATATCAAAGTTTATCAAAGTGCTTTACGAAGCTATAGAGAATTGCCTTTACGCTTCTATGAATATGGAGTAGTCCATAGACATGAGAAAAGCGGGGTATTGCATGGGCTTTTACGCGTTAGAGAATTTACACAAGATGATGCACATATTTTTTGTCGTCCAAGCCAAATCGGAATAGAAGTAGAAAACATCATTGATTTTACCAAAAAAATTATGGATTCTTTTGGCTTTAGCTATGAAATGGAAATCTCCACACGCCCACAAAAATCCATTGGTAGCGATGAAGTATGGGAAGAAGCCACAGAAGCATTAAAAAATGCTCTGAATCGCTGTAATATCCCTTATAAAATCGATGAAGGTGGTGGAGCTTTTTATGGTCCCAAAATAGACATCAAAATCACAGACGCTATTGGCAGAAAATGGCAATGTGGGACTGTGCAAATTGATATGAATCTCCCCGATAGATTCAAGTTAGAATACACTGATGAAAATAACTCTTCCAAACAGCCAGTTATGATTCATAGGGCTATTTTAGGTAGTTTTGAGAGATTTATTGCGATTTTAACCGAACACTTTGGTGGAGAATTCCCATTTTTTATTGCTCCAACCCAAGCTATCATTATTCCAATCGGTGAATCCCAAGAATCCTATGCAAAAGAATTGCGTAATGCTCTTTTGAATGTCGGTGTTTATACAGAAATTGACAACAAAAACGAAACGCTTAATAAACGCATTAGAAATGCAGAAAAACAAAGAGTTCCTATGATACTCATCTTGGGCGCTAAAGAACAAGAAGAGAGAATCATTGCAATCCGCGATAGAAGAGAGAAACAACAATCCACTATGGGGTTTGATGAATTTATTAAATTTTCAAAGGAGAAAATGCGTGAGGTCAGCTTTTGAGTAAAAATGTAGATGTAATCCTCAATGAGGAGATTGATTTTCCAGAGATTCGTTGTGTAGGTGATGATGGTGAGCAATATGGACTAATCAGCTCACAAGAAGCATTAAAAATTGCAGAAGATAAGGGCTTGGATTTGGTGCTAATTGCCCCAGATGCAAAGCCTCCTGTATGCAAGATAATGGATTATGGAAAATTCCGTTATCAACAAGAAAAAAAGCAAAAAGAGGCAAAGAAAAAACAAAAGCAAATTGAAATTAAAGAAATTAAACTTTCAGTAAAAATTGCTATCAATGACATTAATTACAAAGTCAAACATGCAAAAGAGTTTTTAAAAGAAAACAAACATGTTCGATTCCGAGTATTTTTGCGTGGAAGAGAAGTAAGCGAACCTCAAGTAGGTTTTGAAGTGCTAAACAAAGTTGCCTCAATGCTCGAAGATGTTGCAAATATCGATAGAGATTATAAAGTTGAGGGGCGTTATGTCAATATGCTAGTAACGCCAAAAAAATAATTTATCTTATGAAAGGAGAAAGCAATGCCAAAGATGAAAACAAATCGTGGTGCAGCAAAGAGATTTAAACTCAAAAAAAATCTCATTAAACGCGGTTCTGCTTTTAAAAGTCATATTTTGACAAAAAAGCGTCCAAGAAAAATTGCAAATCTTAATGCACCAAAATATGTTCATGATGCCAACATTGAATCAGTTAAAAAAATGCTTTGTATGGCATAAAGTTTAAAGTTTCATACAATTTAGAGTATGTCATTCCCCTAGTTTATAGGGCAAGTTTGGTAGAAATACCACACCACAATATGGTAAAGGATTTTATATGGCAAGAGTAAAAACAGGTGTCGTCCGCAGAAGAAGACACAAAAAGATTCTAAAATTAGCACGCGGATTTTATAGCGCAAGACACAAACACTTTAGAAAAGCAAAAGAACAGCTAGAAAGAAGTCTATGCTATGCCTTCCGCGATAGAAAACAAAAGAAAAGAGACTTTAGAAAGCTTTGGATTGTAAGGATTAATGCAGCTTGCAGAATCAATGCAATTAGCTATTCAAGATTTATGTTTGGCTTAAAAAAAGCTGGAATTGCATTAGATAGAAAGATTCTAGCAGATATTGCAATGAATGAACCACAAAGTTTTGCAAAAATTGTAGAAAGCGCAAAAAAAGCTTTATAAAACTAACGATTCCCTACTTGGGAATCCTTTTATATTAAGGTATAATTTTTCATCTTAATATCAAAGGATTTCCAAATGACTAAAAAATTCTTATTTATCGCCGCTTTTAGCTCTGTTAGCCTTTTTGCCAATGAAATGCTCATCAAACAAAATGTAAGCATTGATGCAAAAATATCCCCAACAACCTATTTTTCAAATATCCAAGTAATAGGCAATGATAAGCTACGCAAAGAAAAAAATCTCTCTTTAAAAGACAAAAATTCTCTCATAAAAACCTTCAATTCACTTAATGATTTCATTAAAAATAGCGAAATTTGCAAAGGTGGCAACTTTAGTATCACACCTTTTTATGAATACAAAGACAACAAAAAGGAACAAGCAGGCTTTGAGAGTAATTATCACCTAGATTGTGAATTCAAAGAAGAAGCTACCGAAGATTTTAATGCTATTTTGGACTTTATCCAAAAAGAAACACAAGAGAATCCTTATTTGATTTTCCCTATTCCAAAAATTACTAAAAACATCAAAGAAGAGGATTTAAAGGTATTAGATGATACTCTCAATCAAAAATTGATACAAAAAGCCAATGCAATGGCATTAGAGTATTCCAAGATTCTTAACAAAAAATGTTTAATCAAAGAAATCACTCTAGGCGAAGATTCGCAAATAGAAAACCCCATACTTTATAGAACACAAGCCTTAGCAAAGTCCAATGACAATGCTTTGGAGAAAATCGAAATGCCAACTGCCAAAGAAATAACAAAAAGCGCTGATGGAAAAGTAATTTTTATTTGCAAATAAAGAGGTTTTATTCCTCTTGTGCATATTTGCTTTTATCCCAACCACCACCAAACGCTTTATAGAGGTTAATTACAGCAGATAGATTCTCTAAGTTTGCACTCTGTTGAGTTAATTCTGCGGCAAAAAGATTACTTTGTGTTGTTAAAACTTCCAAATAATTAGTATAGCCCTCTTTATATCGCATTTCTGCCAATACCAAAGTGCGTCTTAGTGCCTCTACTTGCTCATCAAGGCTTTTCAATCTCTCATCACTCATACCATAATTATAAAGATAGTTTCTCACCTCTCCAAATGCCTGCCTCACAGTATTGCCATAATTTAATAACATCTCTCTATATTGAGATTTACTAAGCTCTACATTTGCACTTGTGCGTCCAAAATCAATTACATTTCCTACAAAAGTCCCACCATAATTCCAAGTAGAAGAAGAGCTTTGGAATAATTCATTTAATTCTGGACTTACATAGCCCACAAGACCTGTTAGGGATATTGTGGGGAAGTAAGCTGCCCTAGCTACTCCGATAGAAAAATTTGCAGCTTTTAGATTCTGAGTAGCCATTTCAATATCTGGACGCTGCTCCAAAAGTGTTGATGGCAATCCTGTTGGGACTTTTGGTGCTTTAGGCAACATTTGTGCCTCTGTAGGAAGCTCCACATTAAAGATTCCTTGAGGATCCCTACCAAGCAATATCAATAAAGAAGTCTGTGCAGAATTTCTCTCCATCAACAAACTTTGTAATTGCGCTCTTACAGAAGCCATTTCAGACTTTGCTTGTTGCATATCAATTTCAGAAATTTTCCCAGCTTCAAACTCTTTTTTGCGGTATTCATAGCTCTCTTCACGGCTTTTTAAGGTATTTTGAGAAATTTGCACTTGATTATTCAGTGTTAAAATGCCAAAATAACTCTCCACCACATTGGCTATCAAGCTCAAACGAACCGTATCACGATTAGCTTTATTGGCTAACAAAGTTGCATAAGCGCTCCTATCAGTATCTCTGGCTTTCCCCCACAAATCAAGCTCAAAACTCAAAACACCACTCAAAGAAAAATTATTATAATTATCATACATTCCCTGACTAGGATTCTCTTTATTTCTCGTGGCTTCACCTTGAGCAGAAATAGTAGGATACCTATCACTTCTAGCATAGCTCCAAGAACTTCTTGCTTGTGAAACTCTCTCCATAGCTACCGCTAAATCATAATTATTTTTCAAAGCTTCTTCAACAATATTATTCAAATATTCATCATTAAAGTCTTTCCACCAAGTTTGACTAATGCTTTCTTTTGAAGCTTCTACACCAAAATCTTGTGGTAAATTAGTTTTTGGTTGTTCATATTTTGGCGAAAGCGAACAACCTCCTACTAATATCCCTAAGCAGACTAAAGCTAATATACTTTTATTCATGTCTATTCCTTAAATTGGAAATAAATTCACTCAACCTTGCAAAATAGGTATAAAACAATGGAATAAAGAAAGTTGCAATAAAGGTTGCTGCCAACATTCCCCCAATGACCCCTGTACCAATAGCATGGCGACTAGCTGCACCTGCTCCACTACTAATTGCTAGTGGTAAAACACCAATAGTAAATGCTAAAGAAGTCATTACAATAGGGCGGAATCTCAATCTAGCTGCCTCAACTGCTGCATCATAAATATTTTTACCTTGCTTTTCTCTAGCTTCCATTGCAAATTCAATAATCAAAATTGCATTTTTTGCGGCAAGTGCGATAAGCATCACAAGCCCGATTTGGAAATAAATGTCATTATTCAAACCTCGTAGCCAAGTCGCCAAAATCGCTCCAAATACAGCAAATGGAACTGCTGTTAAAACCGCCAAAGGCATAAGCCAACGCTCATATTGAGCCGCTAATATCAAAAATACAAACACTAACCCAAAAATAAAGGCAATCGTTCCAGTCCCACCTGCATTTTTTTCTTGATAAGAGCTACCAGAAAATGCAACCGTATAGCCATCAGGCAAAACTTGATTTGCCACTTCTTCAATCGCTTTTAACGCATCTCCAGAAGAATATCCACTAGCTGCATCTCCCATAAGTTTAGCCGCTGGGAATAGATTGAATCTTTCTAAAATATCTGAACCAATTACTCTCTCAAAAGTTACCAAAGAGCTAATAGGTATCAAATCCCCATTACTTGAACGCACAAAAACATTACGCAAATCATTAGGAGTTTCTCTAAATTCACTTTCAGACTGCATGCTTACCTTAAATGTTCTTCCATAGAGATTAAAATCATTCACATAATAAGAACCAAAAGTCGATTGAAGTGTCGTGAAAACATCATCTACATTTACTCCAAGCGATTTTGCTTTTTGCCTATCAAGCTGCACATTGTATTGTGGCACATTTACACTTAAAGTCGTTCGGACACCTGTAAGCTCCGGACGCTTTTGTGCTTCTTGCAAAACAAGTTGGGTGTATTTTTGTAAATCCTGTATAGAACCTCCAGTGCGATTTTGGATATACATCTCAAATCCATCTGTCAAACTAAGCCCCATAATTGGCGGAGGATTCAAAGCAAAAATCACTGCATTAGGATTTTGCATTAACTGCGCTGTAAAAGTTTGTGCTAAAGCTTGAGATTTTTGGTTATCTTCCTTACGCAAATCCCAATCTTTAAGCTTCACAAAAGCAGTTCCTCCAAATGTCCTAACAGCACTTGAGAGCATATCATACCCTGCCAACGCCATAACAGCTTCTACATTAGGATTATTTCTAATAGTGCTTTCCATAAAAGAAGCCATCTCTGTGGTCTTGCTAAGTGCAGTAGCAGGTGGAAGCTGCATTGAAACAAGCAACATTCCTTTATCTTCTGCTGGGACAAGCCCCGTTGGCACTCTAGTAAATAATCCATAAGTTACAGCAATCAACCCAACAAACAAAATTACATAAAATACTCCTCGTCTAATAGCATGGGCAACTTTGTCTGTAAATTGATGTGTCAGCCATTCAAAAAAGTCATTAAATTTCTTTACAATCCAAAAAGGTTTAGGTTCATGTGTCTTCAAGATAGACACACAAAGTGCTGGAGTAAGCGTCAAAGCAACAAACCCTGAAATTACCACAGAAATAACAATGGTAATTGCAAATTGCTTATAAATCTCTCCACTAAAACCACCAATAAATGCTACTGGGATAAATACCGCAGAAAGCACCAATACAATAGCAATAACAGGACTTGCAATCTCATCCATTGCCTTCATCGTTGCGTCTTTAACACTCAGCTTCTCTTCATGAATGAGCCTTTCAACATTTTCAATAACAATAATCGCATCATCCACAACAATACCAATAGCCAAAATCAGCCCAAAGAGTGTTAATAGATTAATGGAGAATCCCAACATATACATTCCCGCAAAAGTCCCTATAATCGAAACTGGAACAGCCAATACCGGAATAATTGTTGCTCTAAAATTTTGCAAAAAGAAATAAATTACAATGACAACCAAAATAATTGCTTCAATAAAAGTTTTAATTACTTCTTTGATAGAAACATTTACAAACGAAGTTGTATCATAAGGGATTGCATATTGCAAACCTTCTGGGAAAGTTTGAGATAATTCTTCTAATTTTTTAGCAACACCTTCTGCAACATTCAACGCATTTGCCCCCGGTTGCAAAAACAATCCAAAAGCAACCGCTGGACGCCCATTATAAAACGCATTTACACTATAATCCTCTGCACCAAGCTCTACTCTTGCTAAATCTTTTAAACGCAAAGAAGAACCATCAGAATTAGTGCGAATCAAGATATTTTCAAATTCTTGCGGAGTTGTGAATCTCCCTTGAGTAGTTACAGTATAAGTAAAGTCCAAATCTTTTCTCACTGGCTCTTGCCCAAAGAATCCTGCTGCAAATTGCGAATTTTGCTCTTGCACCAAAGCAATCACCTCAGCGGGAGTGAGATTGTATTTGGTGAGTTTATCAGGAGAAAGCCAGATTCTCATTGAATATTCTTGACGGCTAAAAAGTGCTGCATCACCAACTCCGGGGACCCTTTTTAATTCCTCCAAAATATTAATAGCTGCATAATTAGCAATAAATATTCTATCATGTGCTGGTGAATCTGAAAAAAGCGAATAAACAGCCAAAATCGTGGAAGATCTTTTATCGACTGTTACCCCTTGCCTTTGAACTTCTTGAGGAAGAGAGCTTAACACAGCTTGAACGCGATTATTGACATTGATTGTTGCTTGATCAGGATCTGTTTCATTCGTGAAATAAATATTAATATTTAAACTACCGCTTGAAGTTGAAGAGGATTGCATATAAATCATTCCTTCAACACCATTAATGCTATTTTCCAATACACTTGCTACACTCGAAGAAATAACCTCTGCACTCGCTCCGGGATAAGTTGCTTGAACAACAACTTGTGGAGGGGTAACTTGTGGGTATTCCTCTACCGCAAGAGAAAAAATTGATAATCCTCCAGCAATGACAATAATAATAGACATTACCATTGCTAAAACAGGACGATTAATAAAAAACTTTGAAAACATGCCTCACCTTTGAATTTATTGAGCTTGATTTGCTTGATTATTAATTGGATTGACAGGGGCTCCCGGACGAAGCTTTACAAGCTGATTAGTGATAATAACATCGCCTTCTTGCAAACCAGATTGAATCAAAAAGGTATTCCCAACACTATGCCCTAAAACTACTTTTGCTTGAGTGGCTTTACCATCAACAATTTTATAGACATAACTTCCTTGTGCATCTTGCAGTAATGCGGCTTGTGGAATTGTAATAGTATCTTTTGCGATAAAACCTTCTAATTTGATTCTTGAAAATTCACCCGGCACCAAAAGAAAATCTTTATTTTCTACAACTGCTCTAGCCTTGATTGTCGCTGTGCTTGAATCTACAACACTATCAATAAAATCTATCTTTCCTTCTTTATCATAAAGATTACCACTTGGCAAAATATAAGAAACTTTCAAATTATCACGATTTAATGTTCTCAAAAAATAATAATCATTGCTCGGAATTGAAAATTCTGCTTGAATAGGATCAAGCTGAGTAATTGTTACAAGTGCATTATTGCTGGAAGCAGACCCTACAAGATTCCCTAAATCATAATTTGTAAGTCCAATTTTTCCACTTGCAGTTGCAATTACATCTGTATATCCCAAATCTATCATTGCATTATCCAAATTTGCTTTTGCATTTGCCACATTCGCACTTGCATTTTCATAAGTTGATAAGGATTGATCTCTTTCTTTGGGGCTTAATGCTTTTTGTTCAAACAATTTCTTAGAACGCTCCCAATCTCTTGAAGCTTCTTTGAGAGTGGCTTGTGCTGAAAGTAATTGAGCTTTTGCAATATTTACATTAGCTTGATACTTTGCAGGATCAATTTTAAAAAGCTTCTGCCCCTCTTTGACTACACCACCTTCTATGAAATTTTGCTCCAAAAGTGTCCCCTCTACTCTTGCATAAATATCCACTCTTTGAGGGCTTGTAAGCTGTGTAGGATATTCAAAAGATACAGGCGTATCTTGCTTTTTGACAACATAAGTGCTAACAGGAATAACCATAGTTTGCTGTTGGGCTTGCTTATCTTTTTCTCCACATCCTGCAAACATTACCAAACTGCAAAATGTTCCCAATAAAAATTTCTGATAATTTTTCATTATCTAACTTCCTTTTTCAAAATAAAATTAACATTTTGATAATTATACTACCTTAGAGTAACTATCTGTCAATATATAAGATAATGTAATTTTTATTACATTAAATTTTAGAAGCGTAATAGTAGCATTTTTTTTTTTAAAATAATCTGAAAAATATTCATTTGAAATGCCACCAATATCAACTATTTCGGTGTTTGTAATCCTCATAAGAATAACTCTTAAAAATCTGAAATTTTCCTTCTTTGTCAATCATACCGATACTTGGCAAAGGGATTCCATTAAAGGTATTATTTTTGACAATTGTATAATGCACCATATCTTCAAAAATGATTCTATCTCCTATTTTGAGAGGCTCTCTAAAACTATAATCCCCTATAATATCTCCTGCCAAACAAGTAGGACCGCCAAAACGATAAGAATATTTTTTTTCACCCTTTAGCTTCAAATGTCCATTTTTTTGCACCACTTTTACTCCATAGCTATTTCTTACCATCGGGCGATAAGGCATCTCAAGACAATCTGGCATATGTGCTGCAGCACTCACATCCAAAATTGCAATATCCACTCCATTATGGACAATATCTATTACACTCCCTATCAAAAACCCGCACTGCCACCCTACTGCTTCACCCGGCTCCAAATAAACTTCTGTGTGGAATTTATCCTTAAAATTTTTAATAATCTTAACCAAAAGTTCTCTATCATAATCTTTCCGTGTAATATGATGTCCTCCACCAAAATTAATCCATTGCATTTGCGGGATATAATCTCCAAAATGCTTGATAAAATGCTTCAAAGTTCGCTTGAGTGCATCGCTATTTTGCTCACAATGTGTATGAAAATGCAATCCACTAATCCCCTCCAAACCATATTTCTTTACACCTTTTTTAAACTCTTTTGGCGGAATCCCAAGCCTTGATCCTTCAATGCAAGGATTATAAATTTCTGGTGTAACCTCACTATAAAGAGGATTCACCCTCAATCCAACTTCAATTTTGCTTTCACGCATTTTATTAGCTTCATCAATCATATGTTTAAAAGTCTGCCACTGCACAAAAGAATTAAAAATAATATGATTAGAAATCTTCACCAGCTCTTGCATTTCTTCTTTTTTATAAGAAGGGCTAAAGGTTGTAATTTCTCCGCCAAAAGTTTCATACCCAAGCTTAGCTTCATACAATCCACTTGCAGTAACACCGCTTAGATATTTCTTAGCAATCTCAAAACTTCTCCAAAGTGCGTAACCCTTGAGTGCTAGCAAAATCTTTGCTCCACTTTGCTTTTGAATAGAATCTAAAATTTCTAGATTCTTAATAAACTTTTCTTCTTCTAACACATAACAAGGGCTTGGAATCTCTTTAAAATTCTTAGGATAATGTTTAGTTAGCATTAATTTCTCCAAATCATTTTATGATACAAATTTTATCAAATCCTCACTTGTATAAATATTTTTGTTTAAATTTTTTAATCCCGTTTTAAAAACCTCTAATGCCACTTTTGCATCTTCTAAAGCACGATGCAAAGGACTATGATTGATACTAAGAAATCCATTTAGAAATTCCAAAGAATAACGAGGGGCTTGAAATGTTTTTTGTGCAAGCTTAATCGTGCAAAGAGAGGGATTATAAAGATACCCAAAACCATAATGATGAAGTGAATTGCTCAAAAAACCATAATCAAATCCTACATTATGTGCTACAAAAACACAATCCCCCAAAAAAATCCTAAAAGATTCCAAAACCTGATGAATAGGTGGGGCATTCCTCAACATCTCTGTGGTAATATTTGTAATTTTTGTAATATATTCTGGAATCTCTTCGCAAAAGACAAAACTTTGGAATTCTTTTTGCACCATACCATTTTGGTACAAAATAGCTCCAATCTCTATTGGCTGGTGCAAAAAAGGATTATGTCCATTTGTTTCAATATCTACAATACAAAATCTTTGCTCTTTTATGGGAGTAAGAGTAGTTTGCAAATAAACCTTATTGTGTGCAAATATCAAAGGGATTCCAGAAGACTTAATAATCTCTAATTCACTCTCTCTATCGCCAAATAATCCCCCTACTTCATCTAATAACAACCAAAATTCATTCTGACTAAGCGGGCGTTTTTTAAGCTTAGAAATAATTTTATCATAGCGGTGTGGCATCTCATTCCCAAAAATCAAAATCTATCATTAATGTATATAGAATATTAACCTTTTGAATCTTAAAGTTTTTCAAGATATTATTTTATTTGATAACTCAAAATTACTAAATTCAAGGCTCAAAATGACAAAAAATAAAATCATTTTATTTGACTTAGATGGGACTTTGATTGATTCTACAGAAGCCGTTTATGAAGGATTCTGCGAAGCTTTTAAGCACCACAACAAAGAAATTCCACACAAAGAATCTGTCAGCACACTCATCGGACATACACTTGAAGATATGTTTCACTCACTAGGCATACCAAAAAATGAATGCGAAAAATATATCAATATCTACAAAGAACATTATAGGAAAATTTGTAACAAAAAAACCACTTTGCTAAAAAATGCCAAAGAATCTATTTTGAAAGCCGATGAATTTGCGTATTTGGGAATTGTTACAACAAAAACCGGCTTATATTCCAAAGCGTTGCTAGAACACTTTAATGTGTTACAATATTTCCAATGTGTGATAGGTAGAGAAAATGTAACATATGCTAAGCCTCATAAAGAACCCATCTTAAAAGCTTTAGAATCTTTCCCAAAAAACATTGCAAAGCAAGATATATTTATGATTGGGGACACTCCATTAGATATTCTAGCAGCAGATAATGCAGAAATAAAATCTTTTGGAGTATTAAGTGGTTATTCATCTTTGGAATTGTTACAAAAATATACAAATAATCTTGCAAAAGATTCTTTAGACGCAGTTTGCAAAATACAGTATTTATAGCTATTTCAATCCATTTTTTAGGGAATTTCAGCATAATGCCATAGAAAGCAAAATTTATTTATTGCCAAAAAAGAAAAATATTTTTTTACCATTATTGTTTAGAACAAGTCATTTTTAAGTGCTGTTTTTTTATAATTAGAAGTGCAATAAAATTTTAGGAGATAATATGCTTGAGATTAGATGGCATAGCCGTGCAGGGCAAGGCGCAGTAACAGGTGCCAAAGGTTTAGCAGATGTGGTTGCAGGAACAGGCAAAGAAGTTCAAGCCTTTGCTTTCTATGGTTCAGCAAAAAGAGGTGCAGCAATGACTGCATATAACCGCATTGATGAACAGCCCATTTTAAATCACGAAAAATTTATGATTCCAGATTATGTTTTGGTGATTGATCCGGGGTTGGTTTATATTACTGATATTTGTGCTAATGAAAAATCTGACACAAAATACATTATTACCACACATCTTAGCAAAGAGGAATTTCTTAAAACAAAGCCAGAGCTTCAAAACAAAGAGGTTTATACCCTAGATTGTATCGGACTTTCTTTAGAAGCTTTTGGTAAATCTATTCCCAATGCACCAATGCTTGGAGCATTTTTAAAAATTTCTCAAATTCTTGATTTAGATTTCTTCTTAGAATCTTTCAAAAAAGTCTTAGGCAAAAAACTTCCCCAAAAAATCATTGATGCAAATATGGAAGTTATCAAAAAAGCTTACAATGAAGTGAAATAGGAGTAGAAATGGAATATAAAGGTTGGAATGAATTTGAAATAGGTTCTGTATTATTTCCTTTTGAAAAAAAGGGTGATGAAATTGTGCAAGAACATGCAGACAAAAGAGAATATCGCCCAGATAGCTCTTATAAAGCAAGCGTAGCTCATTGGAGAGTTGAAAAACCAGTTTATAATAATCAACATTGTATTAATTGTTATTTCTGTTGGGTTTATTGCCCTGATTCCTCTATTCTTGTTCGTGATGAGAAAATGACAGGGGTTGATTATGTGCATTGTAAAGGCTGTGGAGTATGCGTAGATGTCTGCCCTACAAATCCAAAATCACTTTTAATGTTCAATGACTATGAAAGCAATGAAGTGGCACTCTCAAAATGGCCCGCAAAAGAAGAAAAGAAAAAGGATTAAAGATGGCAGAAATTTATGAATTACAAGAAGTAGAAGTATGGGATGGGAATATGGCGGCAAGCCATGCTATGCGACAAGCACAAATTGATGTTGTTTCAGCCTATCCAATTACCCCTTCAACTCCCATAGTCCAAAATTATGCAAGTTTTTTGGCAAATGGATACATTGATGGGGAATTTGTAATGGTTGAATCTGAACATGCCGCTATGAGTGGCTGTGTTGGGGCAGCAGCAGCTGGAGGGCGAGTAGCTACTGCGACAAGTTCTCAAGGCTTTGCCCTTATGGTAGAGGTGCTTTATCAAGCCTCTGGTATGCGTTTGCCTATTGTCCTAAATGTCGTCAATCGTGCTTTGGCAAGCCCATTAAATGTAAATGGCGATCATTCAGATATGTATTTAGGGCGAGATGCAGGCTGGATTAATCTCTGCACTTACAATCCACAAGAAGCTTATGATTTTAATCTAATGGCTTTTAAAATAGCAGAAGATTATGATGTAAGACTTCCTGTAATGGTGCATCAAGATGGTTTTATCTGTTCTCATACTGCACAAAGTGTGCGTCCTCTCAAAGATGATATTGCCTATAAATTCATCGGAGATTACAAGCCCAAAAATGCAATGCTTGATTTTAGCAAACCTGCAACTTATGGTGCTCAAACAGAAGAAGATTGGCATTTTGAACACAAAGCACAACTCCACAATGCCATAATGAATTCAATGCCAATCATTGAACGCACTTTCAAAGAATTTGAAGCATTAACCGGCAGAAAATACAATGTTGTAGAACAATACGATACTCAAGATGCAGAAGTTATTATCGTCGCTTTGGGGACAACTGTAGAATCCGCTAGAATCGCAGCCAAAAAAGCTAGAGAAAATGGAATCAAAGCAGGAGTAGTTAGTATTCGCGTATTACGCCCATTCCCTTATGAAGCCTTAGGGGAAGCACTAAAAAACTGCAAAGCTGTCGCATTTTTGGATAGAAGCCTGCCAGCAGGTGCTATGGGAATGCTCTTTAATGAAGGGGTTGCAGCACTCTATGCAATGGCAAATAAACCTATTGTTAGCAATTATATTTATGGGCTTGGCGGTAGAGATTTGACACAAAACCATTTACAAGAGATTTTCAAAGAATTAGATGCTGATTGCAAAGCAGGAAAACTTACCCACAAAACACAACAATTCATTGGACTTCGTGGTCCAAAATTGGGCTATATCTAAGGAGGGAATTATGAGTGAAATCAAAAATCTAAAACAATTTTCAAAAGCGGCAGAGAGATTTGAAGGTGCAAATTTATTATGCCCCGGTTGTGCGCATGGTATCATTGTAAGAGAAGTTTTAAACGCCACAGATTACCCATTACTGATAGCCACTTCAACAGGTTGTTTAGAGGTAAGCACTGCTGTTTATCCTTATACTTCTTGGGATGTTCCTTGGATTCATATTGGTTTTGAAAATAGCTCTACTGCTATTGCTGGTGCTGAAGCAATGTATAAAGCACTCAAACGCAAAGGACGCCTTTATAGCGACAAAGAGCCAAAATTTGTAGCCTTTGGTGGAGATGGCTCTACCTATGATATTGGATTTCAATTTATTAGTGGCTGTTTTGAGAGAGGGCACAACTTCACTTATGTGTGCTTAGATAATGAAGTTTATGCAAACACCGGAGGTCAAAGAAGTGGCTCTACTCCCCTTGGTGCTTCTACCACAACAACACCGGCAGGACGCGTAAGCTATGGTAAAAAAGACAAGAAAAAAGACTTGCTTTCTATTATGGCAGCCCATGGCTCACCCTATGTTGCACAAGTCGCTCCAAACAAATGGAAGGATATGAGTAAAAAAATCAAAACCGCCATTGAAACAGAAGGTCCAACTTTCATCAATGCTATGAGTGCCTGCACAACAGAATGGAGATTCCCCTCTAATCAAACTATTGAAATGAGCGATTTGGCTGTGGATTCCCTTGTATTTCCACTTTATGAAATTATTAATGGAAGAGAGCTAAGAATTACCTATCGCCCCAAAAATGTTATCCCTGTTCGTGATTATTTGGGTGCTCAAGCAAGATTTAAGCACCTCTTTAAGCCCGAAAACGAACACATTATAGAACAATGGCAAAAAGATGTGGATGCGTATTGGGAATATCTCCAAAGAAGAGAAGAGGCAAAAATTTAGCCCTCTTTTCTCACTCTTTTTAAGCAATCACAAACAATCTTAAAATCCTTATTTTCAAATATTTACCTTATTTTTACTGACTTTATGCCATAATATGATTTATAATCATTATTTTGGAGTATCACAATGTGTGGAATCGTCGGTTACATAGGCAATAATGAAAAAAAACAAATCCTTCTAAATGGGCTAAAAGAATTAGAATACAGAGGCTATGATAGTGCAGGGATTGCGGTATTAGCCAATAATCAAATCCAAACTTTCAAATCCGTGGGGAAAATTGCCAATCTTGAAGAAAAATGCAAAGACTTCTCTTCACAAGGCTTTGGACTAGGCATAGGGCATACACGTTGGGCTACCCATGGCAAACCCACAGAGGCAAACGCCCACCCACATTTTGCAGAATTTAGCAATGTCGTGCATAATGGCATTATCGAAAATTACGCCCAAATCAAGCAAGCCCTTCAAGACAAAGGACATCAATTCATTAGCCAAACCGATACTGAAGTGATCGTGCATTTGTTTGAAGAGAATCTCAAAACACACAAAACCCCAATAGAAGCTTTCACGCACACTATAGAATCTCTCCATGGCGCGTATGCAATCTTGCTTATTACCAAAGCTGATGAAAATGCGATATTCTATGCCAAAAAGGGCTCGCCACTCATCATCGCCAAAGGCAGTGATGGTGTGTATTTTGCCAGCTCGGACGCCCCGCTTGTAGGGCTTGCAAATAAAGTGCATTATGTAGAAGATGGCACGATTGGGCGTATGGATATCCAAAGCTTTGAATCTCTGCCCAACATCAGAGAACTCACCATTACCAAATCGTATGCGCAAAAAGATGGTTATCGATTTTTTATGGAAAAAGAAATCTATGAGCAGCACAAAGTCCTGCTAGAAACGATGATGGGACGCGTGAGTGATGAGTTTATCGGATTTGAAGAAGTGGGGGGTGAGTTTTTTGATGGTATTGAAGAAATCACGATTTGTGCGTGTGGGACAAGCTACCACGCAGGACTTAGCGCCAAATATCTCCTAGAGCGACTAGCCAAAGTCCGCACCAATGTCGTGTTTGCTAGTGAGTTTCGCTATGCACAGCCTGTAATGCACAAAAATGAGCTTTTTGTATGTATCTCCCAAAGTGGTGAAACCGCCGATACACTCGAAGCCCTCAAACTTGCTAAAACCAATGGACTAAAAACACTTGCTATCTGCAATGTCGATAATAGCTCCATAGTGCGTGAATCTGATAGGACAATCCTCACGCGTGCAGGGATAGAAAAGGGTGTAGCAAGCACCAAGGCTTTCGCCACGCAAGTAATGGTGCTTTGGATTTTGAGTGTGTATTTGGGACATTTACGCGGACATATTCGCACACAGGAGCTCAAACACCATGCCAAAACAATGCTTAATGCCACCAAGCTTACAGAGGTAGATTCTCAACTCCACGATAGACTGAAGCGACTTTCTAAGCGGTATTTGCACGGGCATGGATTTTTCTTTATCGGGCGAGATATTTTCTATCCTCTTGCACTAGAGGGCGCACTCAAACTCAAAGAGATTAGTTATCTCCACGCTGAAGGCTACCCAAGCGGTGAGATGAAGCACGGACCTATTGCCCTAGCTGATGCCGAGCTATTTTGTCTGGCACTCTTACCCAAACACCTGCTATTTGACAAAATCAAAAGCAATGTCCAAGAGCTAGGTGCGCGTGATACGACAATTTGTGCGATTTGTAGTGAAGAGATACAAGAAGCCGATGATATGGTGTATATCCCTAAGTGTAACGAGTATATGGAGGAATTTTATGCGATGATGGTAGTATTACAACTCCTAGCCCTAGAAATCGCTACCAAGCTAGGCAATGATGTGGATATGCCAAGAAACCTTGCCAAAAGTGTAACAGTAGAATAAATGCAAGAAATTCTTGCAAGATTCTACGCCAAACTACATTGTTTTTAATGCAGTTTCAATCCTATTAAACCCCTCATCTATCTCTTCTTTTGTGATAGTCAAAGAAGGCAAGAATCTCGCAGTATTTTTGCCACTTTTTAGAACCAAAACTCCATTTTCATAAGCTTTTTGCAAAAAATGCGTCAATGTATCCAAATCCCTTACTCGCAAACCTCGCATAAGCCCAAGCCCTATTTCTTCTATAAAAATCTCTGGATAGCTTTTTTGCAATGCTTGAAGTTTTTGACTAAAATAAAGGATAGTTTCATCCAATCTTCCGCTTTGTTTTTCTTCTTTTAGAATCTCCAAAACCTCCAAAGCAGCCCTTGTTGAAAGAAAATTTCCCCCAAAGGTGCTTCCATGATCTCCGGGAGCAAAAATATCTTTAAGCCTTGTCATAACTGCACCTATAGGGACTCCACCTGCTAAACCTTTAGCAGTTGTAATCACATCAGGCGTGATTTCATAGCATTGAGATGCAAAAAGCTCTCCACTGCGATAAATTCCGGTTTGCACTTCATCAATCATAAGCAAAATATTTTTTTCTTCGAGTAATTTAGCCAGAGCTTGAATTTCACTTCTATCAAAAGGGGTAATGCCGCCCTCCCCCTGCACAAGCTCCAAAAGCACCGCACAAGTTACATCGCTAATTTTATTTGGAATATCTTGAATATCTTTAGCATAGACAAAGCCATCAGGAAAAGGTCCAAAATAATGGTGCATTTTACTTTGGGCAGTAGCTTTTAATGTGCTAATAGTGCGTCCATGGAAAGAAGAATCCAAAGTAATAATTTGATAGCGTTTAACTTCGCCATCTACTTCGCCAAATTTTCTTGCTATTTTAATAGCACCCTCATTAGCCTCCGCTCCAGAATTTGCAAAAAACACTCGCATATCATAGCCACTTTGCAAAACCAATTCTCTAGCCAATTTCGCTTGTGGCTCAATCAAATAAAGATTAGAAGTATGGATTAGCTCCCTTGCTTGCTTACAAATTGCATTTGCCAATCTCTCATTACCATGCCCTACACTACAAACCGCAATTCCAGCACCAAAATCGATATAATCTCGCCCACTATCATCAAAAAGCTTCGCTCCACTTCCACGCACAAAATGCGTATAATTACGCCCATAAGTATGCAAAACATAATCCAAATCCATTTGCTTTAAATCTGTAGCTACCATCA
This sequence comes from Helicobacter pullorum, assembly GCF_900638355.1. Lineage (GTDB taxonomy): Bacteria > Campylobacterota > Campylobacteria > Campylobacterales > Helicobacteraceae > Helicobacter_D > Helicobacter_D pullorum. The sequence goes on from NZ_LR134509.1 coordinate 1,485,855, forward strand.
ATTCACCTTTTAATTTTTTAACATTTTACAAAAAAATCAATAAAAATGGTTTTTAAAACAACCAACAAAAAAGACAATTTTTACAATTCCTTTACAATAAAGCGTTATAATTTTAAGCAAATTTATCCTAAGGAATGCAAAATGAAAAATAGGAGAATCAAAGAAGCGGATTTTATTTTTTCTTTAATGTGTGAATTATTGCAAGAAGTTGCACCAGAAATCAAAGAGGATTTTATCTCCCTCAAAGAAGATACGACAATAGACTATCAACTAAAAAGAAAATTATTAGATTCTTTAGAATCCAAAGACATCTCAAAACTCATCAAAGCTTTTACTCTTTATTATTTGCTACTCAATATCATTGATGAACGATATTTTATTAGCCTAAACTCCAAAGCACACATCAAACCTACCCTAGAAGAGCTAAAATCCCAACAATACGATGAAGAAGATATTAAAAATGTCCTAAGAAAAATCAAATTTTATCCTGTTTTTACTGCACACCCCACAGAATCCCTACGCCGCACTTTCTTAGAAAGTTATCATGAAATGTATGATGACCTGAATTGCTGGTTTCAATTCCAAGACAATAACGCCAAAGAACATTTAAAATACCGCTTAAATCTATTATGGTATAGCCATATTGTGCGAAGTGAAAAAATCGAAGTCCTTTTTGAATTAGACAATCTATTGTATTTTATGGAAAGCTCGATTCTACAAAGCGGAGTGAATGTTTTAGAAGAAGTGCAAAACACCTTGCAAATTCCGCTCAAAAAATCGCCCATTAGACTAGGCAGCTGGATAGGGGGAGATAGAGATGGGAATCCCTATGTAACCAATGGCGTTATGATCGAAGTCATGAAGCGTCAGCACCAAACAATCATAGAACATTATCTCAAACAAATTGACAAGCTAAGCCGAGAATTATCTATCGCACAAGAATACTCACAGCCCACACAAGAACTACTTGACAGCCTAGAGAGAGAGAAAGATTATCTTGATGATATGGCAAAAAAACTCTTTTTGCAAGAACCTTTTAGGGCAAAACTCACTTGTATGCGTCAAAAATTACAAAATCGCATCTTAGCTTTGAATCTCCCACAATCCGCACTTTATGAAAACAAACCCTATATGTATGAAAACTCAAAAGAGTTTATAAAAGACATTGATATGATGATTGAATCTTTAGACAAACGCAGCGGAATCTATCTAAGAAAGCTAAAAAATCTCGTGCTTTTAGCCGGTTTTCATCTTATGCAGCTTGATTTTAGACAACATCGCGATGTATTTTGGAGAGCCCTAACAGAAATTTTTGCACTTCTTGGCTACACTCAAGGGGATTTTTCATTGCTCCCACCAAAAGAACAAACAGAAATTCTAAACACCGCCTTAAATGCACCGCTTTTGGATTTGAATATTCTTTATGGCAAACTTAGCAAAGAATCTCAAGAACTGCTTATGGCATTTATCAACTTCAAATGGGCAAAAGAAAGAATTAGCGACAATATTATTGATTCTTGTATTATTTCTATGTGCCAAAGCTCTAATGATTTGCTTTGTGTATTGTGGTTTGCCAAACAATCTGGACTTTGGCGAGAGGGCAAAAAAACAAGAATCTCTATTTCACCATTATTTGAAACCATCGGAGATTTAGAAAACGCCCCCACTATTTTGCGTGAATTATGTGCAAATCCTCAATATGTAGAATACCTACAATCCCGCAAAAACAACCAAGAAATTATGATAGGGTATTCAGATTCTAGCAAAGATGGCGGAATTTTTACCAGCAATTACTCTTTGCGAAAAGCAATTAACAATCTAATCATCTTAGAATCCGAATTAAAAATTAAATTTAGATTATTCCATGGGCGTGGAGGAAGTGTCAGTCGCGGCGGTGGTGCATTAGAAGATGCTCTACTTTCCTCACCAGATAATAGCGTAGCAGGATTTTTAAAAACCACAGAACAAGGCGAGGTAATTAGCGAAAAATATCTTAATCCCAAAAAGGCAGAATACAGCTTCTCAAGTGCTTTAGCCACACTTCTTAAAAAATCCGTTTATGACAAATACGGAATCAACCAACAAATCTGCAATAGAGATTTTGAAACCATTATGCAAAAAGTGAGTGAAGAATCTTTCAAGGCTTATCGCAAACTTGTTTATGAAACAGAAGGTTTCATCGAATACTTCAAATCCGCCACCCCTATTGAATTTATCCAACAATTAAATATCGGTTCTCGCCCCTCAAAGCGAAAAAATACTCAAAATGTAGAAGATTTGCGTGCGATTCCTTGGGTTTTTGCTTGGACGCAAAACCGCTCAATTATTCCTGCTTGGTATGGGCTTGGTAGCGGATTAGAGGAAGCAAGCAAAATTTGTGATAAGGCAATTTTGCAAGAATGCTACACAAAAGATTTATTTTTTAAAACAACCATTGACAATATTTCACAAGCTTTTTTAAAAGTGGATTTAGAAATCGCACGGCATTATAATGCTTTTGTGGAGGATGTTTCCCTAAGAGAAAAAATTTGGAATATGATTGAGAGTGAATACAATCTAACGCTAAAATGGCTACTTTATGTCCGACAAGAAAAAGAGCTTTTAACTTCTGAAAAATGTATCCAAGAATCTATTTTGCTTAGAAAATCTTTCTTGACTACTCTTAGCTTTTTTCAATTTTATTTAATGGAGCAATACAAAAAAGCCACTTATGAAGAACAACGACAACGCATAGCCAAACAAATCATTACAACTATCGTTGGAATCGCACAAGGGATTAGAAACACAGGCTAAATATGATAGATATAATTCATCAAGAATCAAGATTCCAAACTCTAAAGATTCTTGATTCAACCCCCAAATCCTAGAATCAAACCTCTACACTGATTCATTACTGCTTGTTAGTTATAGTAGTTTATATTGAATGTTAATTGCATTAATTATCAGCTATTCATTACATTAATTGCATTGATTAATTATATTAATTATTAGTTAGTTAGGTTATATTCCACTTATCAAACCAAAGCCAAGCAAAAGAATAATGCCTAGCTTATTATTAATTCAATATTAAAGAGAAGCAAAGATTCTATAATTCTATAAAAGAATCTTTGATAAATGAAAGTTTATCTTGTAAAAGAAACTTTAAGAAATCAAATCTCATCTATTACAAGAACTTTATAGATTAATCTTATTTCTAAAGTCTTTTACAAGAATTTTAAAAGAATTAAATCTCATCTATTCAATTCAATTTGATTCAATTCAATTCATTAATGATTTAATCAATAAATAAATCAATCAATGAATGAATTAATCTGATTTGATTAATGAATTTGATGAATAATTCAACCAACCAATTTAATCCAATCAATCTTAGCTCCTACCACCACACTCCTAATCTAATATACCCTGCATGAGATTGCACTCCATTTGCAAAGATACCACTATAATTTAAAGCAATGTTAGCATTCTCTCCTAAAGCATAGCTTATTCCTACTTGAGTAGTTCCATAGAGTTCTTCTACATTAATATCAGCAGATTGTTTTAATCCAGCAATAACTCCACTTCCTTTAGCATCATTATAAACATTATACATTGCACCTAAAGAAGCCATTGTTTTAAACACATTATTCCATGCTCTTTGCCATCTAAGTGAGGCACTAATATCAAAGAAATTAACATCTTGTGTATAATAATGCTCACTTACTCCTCCTAGGTGTCTTAGTCTAAAGGAATCTGTACTAATTCCTTGATAACTAATTCCAATCTCTGGAGAAAGAACAGAGTTATTATAGATATTATAATAATTAGCCCCTACTTTTAAATCTGCACCATATCCATAAGAATCTACTTGAGAATTAATAGTAGTGCTTCCAGAGCGATAGGTTTTATATAAATTGGTATCCCCTTTATCTATTCTTGTATTAGCAGAGAGATAATATTCACTTACTCCTTTTCTTGCAAAAACATTATAATAAGTTAATCCTCCATAATAAACTTTTTCATCAAAGTCTAATCTTTGTTGTCCTACTTGTTTATCTGAACTTTCATATCCAAAGTAGATTCCTAATATTCCTCTCTCACTAGGTAGTTTTGCTTGTGCTCCTGCTAGGATACCTGATGCATGAGATTTTAGAGTTCCTACTCCTCCATCTAATTGTGCTGAAGTGTATCTTGTATAAGGGAGTGCAAAGGTATAGAGATTATCCTTATCTCCTGTATGGCTAATAAAGATGTCATCAAGCTCTCTTAAGAGATCTAAATTAGAATAAGTTTCTTGATTAGCTTTAGTGGTTGCTTGAAGATTATCTAGGCTTGCTAGAGTATCTTTGTTATAATAATCCACTACTTCTATTGCATCACTTTTGATATTAGAATTATTAGCATAAGTGCTTAAAGAAGTAGATTCTTTAGAACTTACTCTTTTTAATTCTTTATTGTCTTTGGTTAATCCATTCAGATAAGATTCTCTTTGTTGTTTATAGTTTTCTAAGAGAGCTTGTTGGTTTTTTAATCTTTCTCTTTGCTCTAAGATTTCAAAGTCTGTTTTAAAGTTTTTAACATTAATTTCTCTTAGCATATTATTAGTATCAATCTGTCGTATTCTTGATGAATAGATTAAAGAAGCACCTAGAGTTTTACCGGAGAGTTCTTGAGTGTCTAAGCCTACGCTGTAAGTTCCATCTCCATTGTCTGTTGGTGTAAAGATATCAATAAAGGTTAAAGCATTAAAGAGTTCATCATCTTGACTAAAATCTTGTCCGATAGAATCTCCACCTTCATTTTGAATATAATCATAATAATTATAGATTTTTCCACTTTCAAGATTTCCTTCTACAAAGATAGAATCTTCTTTTAAATGGATTCCATCTTTATTACTACCATCTGCTATGATAATAGGATTTGTTGGATTATCTGGATTATCCAAAGTCCAACCATCAATGTGGGTATTAGAATTACTTCCTGTATTAGTAATAGCTCCAATATTACCACCGGGCTTATTCTCTCCACCATTGATAATGGTTGTAGTTCCTCCATTGCTTGTAGTAATTCCTCCAATGCTTCCACTATTGATAGCAGTGGTAGTTCCTCCATTGCTTGTAGTAATTCCACCAATGCTTCCACTATTATTAACAGTCATGCTTCCAGAATCATTAGTAATTGATTTTTCAATAGTTCCACTATTATTAAGATTATCTACACTAGCTCCACTACTAAAGTGCATACAATTTGCAATGGCTCCATTAGTGTTATTGATATTTCCTATTCTACCACCCTCTAGGATAATACAACCAGCAATGGTGCTAGAATTTTGGATTAAATCAACTTGTGAATTACCTGCTACCCTTACATTTCCATTGATACTTCCAGAGTTAGAAATGGCAGTTACTACATTAGAAATAGTATCTAAAGAGATAGCATCATTAGAAGCATTTTGAATACTTCCGTTATTGATGATTGTATGAGAGGAATTAATTATCCCTTCATTAATGATTGTTCCAATATTACTATTTCCATTAGAGATGATTTGTCCTGTAATGGTTCCATTATTAATATTCACGAGATTAGTAATGGTTCCATTATTGTTTTTAATATCACCTGAGATAGTTCCTTGATTTTTGATTGAATCATATCTACCATTGCTATTATCAATTCCTGCAATAACAGAATTTGTACCATTGAGTAGATTTTTAATCGTGTTTTTGCTTCTATTATAGATAGTTCCCATTGTTCCTGTATTAGTTAATGTATCAATGTGTCCATCATTGTATAAATTACCGCTAATGGTTCCACTATTAATAAAGCTTGTGATGGTAGAATTAGTGTTGTTTGTGATAGTGCCACTAATGGTTCCTTGATTTGCTAGATTAGTAATCAATCCGCTATTAGTGATATCTCCATTAATTTGGCTTGTAGTGCCAGAGTTGCTAAGTAGTTGCATATTTCCTTTGTTTTCAAGCGAACCTGTAATAATCCCTTTATTCTCTAAGCCTTGATTGTTGCTTGCAAAAATTAAAGCTGTAGAATTATTAAGAGTTGTATTTTCTGCAATAATTGCATAATTTGTAATACTTCCATTTCCACTATAATTAAGGTTTTTATTGACTGCTAAAGCACCAATGTTTGAATTATTAGTTAGACTACTATTATTTGCATTATTGATAATAGTTGTAATGCTTCCAGAGTTTGTAACGCTATTAGAGCTTCCCTCTAGGGTTAAAGTACCTGCAAGAGTTCCTAAGTTATTTACACTACCATTAGTTGCATTGAGGGTGATTCCATAATCTGCAGTTAATGTTTTATCCTTTGCAATATCAATATTAGAAGTAATATTTGCATTCGTCTCTTGATTATAAATTACACTCTCATTAATATCTAATGCAGCAATATTAGAATTATTTGCATTAATAATCGTTCCATTAGTAGCATTATTGATAATTGTTCCATTGATACTACCAGAGTTTGTAATGGTTGAAGTGTTTGCACTATTTGTTAAATTACCATTAATGGTTCCTGCATTACTTAGAGTATTAGAACTTCCCTTTAGGGTTAAATTCCCTTCAATGATTCCTAAGTTATTTACATTACCTTTATTTGCATTGAGGGTGATTCCATTAGTTGCAGTTAATGTTTTATCCTGTGCTACTTGTAAGGCATTAGTGATACTTCCATTGCCAGTGTAAGTTACACTTTCTTTAACTATTAAAGAACCGATATTAGCATTATTTGCGATTCCATTAGTTACATTCCCTGTAACATTTAGTGTAGTAATCTCTCCAGAGTTAGTAATACTTCCTGTGATACTTCCTGTGTTGATGGTTGTGATAATGGAGCTAGTATTATCATTAGTAATATCGCCTGTAATCAACCCTGTATTATTTATCATTCCAATTTGAGAAGAGTTGGTAATACCATTAGCATTAATTTTACCCTCATTAGTTATATTTGTAATACTTCCATTATTAGTAATACCATTTTGGATAGTTCCGTTACTATCATTCAAGATTGAAGTAAGAGTATGACCACTATTATTTGCGATACTCCCTCCAATAATCCCCTCATTGTTGATAAATGATGCTAAAGTTTCATCATAATCATCTGGACAACCTCCACTAGGACAAGTTCCTGTTAGATTAACATTCCCTGTAATAGTTCCTGTATTTTTTAAAGCTGCAATATTATTCCCTAAATCTCCAGTGATTACTTTAGAATTTGAAACACCATAAATAGTTCCTGTATTATTGAATTTACCAATGGTTCCATTATTTTCATAAAAAGCAATAAATTTTTGATTGTTAAATTCTTTAATACTTCCAGAGTTTGTAAAATCACCAATGTTTCCATTATTAGTTAATGTTCCATTAATGATTCCTTGATTGTCAAAGTCAGTAATAACGCCTGTATTAGTAATATCACCTGTGATAGTTCCCCCTAATTGATTTTCAAAGTTAGTGATACTTCCATTATTGGTTAAAGTACCATTAAAGCTTCCAGAGTTTGTAAAATCTGCAATAGTGGAATTATTTACATTGGTGATATTTCCATTGATAGTTCCTGCATTGTCAATCGTTCCATTTGTTGCTTTGAAGTTTAGATTTCCAGCTCCATTATTTCCAATTGTAAGAGTATAGCCATTTCCACTATTATTTTGCACCACCAAAGAATTAGTAATGCTTCCATTACCTGTTAGAGTTTTATTAGAATCTACTATTACATTGACTAAATTACCATTATTAGCAATAGAGCCTCCCACTTTGCTTGTGTTTAGGGTATTAATAATCCCATTATTTCCATTAGTTAAGATTCCTGTAATGCTTCCTGTATTAAATTCAGTGAGATTTCCATTATTAGTAAAGTTTCCTTGCAATACTCCAAAAGTCCAATCAGTGGTTAGGGTATTGATGAGATTCCCTATAATAGTTCCCTCATTGGTGATGGTTTTTACTGAATTAGCAGTGTTGGCATTCTCTGCAAGAGTTAGAGTTCCATTACCACCAGCACCATTGCTAATAGTAAATTGAGTTGTATTTCCTGTAACATTTAAAGCATTTGTGATACTTCCAGCTCCGGCATAGGTTACATTGCTTTTTACATTTAAATTAGCGATATTTGAATTGTTTGTGATTCCATTTGTTACATTTCCTGTAACATTTAATTCTTGTATTGTAGCATTGTTAGCAATACTTCCACTAATACTTCCCGTGTTAAAGCTTTTAATAGTAGAGCCATTTTGGTTGTTTAGACTTCCACTAATAATTCCTGCATTATTAATCGTTCCTGTTGCATTATTAGCAAATAAAATATTGATTCCATCAGTAGAAGCATTTAATGTTTTACTGCCTGCAATATCCAAAGCATTAGTAATGCTACCAGTTCCGATATAAGTAGTATTATTTTGTAAATCTAAAGAACCGATATTTGAATTGTTTGTGATTCCATTAGCAATGTTTGAACCATTTTGAATGGTAAGGGAGTTAATAATACCATTATTATCGTTAGCAATTCCATTATTAATGATTCCTGTAACATTTAAATCCGTAATGCTTCCAGAATTCGTTAATGTTCCTATATTTTTATTGATAATTAAATTTGTAATACTTCCTTCATTTAAGAAATTATTTTGAATATTTCCTGCTTTTAATTCTCCAATAGTTCCTGTATTGATAAAATGTCCTTGAATATTACTCTCATTAGTCCAAATAGCTAAATTAGCACTATTTTTTAAATGTCCTACTAGAGTTGAGCCATTTGCTAAGTTTAAAGTAGAGCCATCTTGTAAGGTTGCACCATCACTTCTTAGTTCAATAGTTCCTGTGTTACGACCCGTTGAATCTTTAATATCCAAAGTAGCACCACTTGCTACACTAAGAACATCGGTGATAATACCATTATCACTTCTATAAACAATGGTTCCTCCATTACCGCCACTAGTGCTTCCATTTTGAATATCTAATTTAGCGATAGTTCCTTCATTAGTGATTGTATTATTAACATTAGTTCCTGTATTAGAAGTAATTGTGCCTATATTACCTTCATTAGCAATCCCATTATTAATTGTATTTGATGAAGCAAGGGTGATATTTGAGATTGTTCCCCCTGAAGCGTTTGTGATTCCATTTGTAATGGTGCTAGTGCCATTTAAAGCAATGTTTGTAATAGTCCCTCTATTATTAACAATGCTTCCGATAGAGGAAGTGCCATTTAGGGTAAGATTTGAGATTACACCTTTTGCGTTACCACCACTAGTATTACCTATATCTATACCACCGATATAGGCATCACTATTTAGCGTTAAATTATCGATTGTTGCAGTATCGCCATTAGAATTTGTTGTAAGCCCTTGAAAATTAATACCCCCTGTGATTGTTCCACCATTTAGATTTAAAGTAGAGATTTTTGAATTATTATCAAGCTGGACTTTTTTAGTGATTTCACCACTTATATCCATTCGATTGATTGTTCCATTACCTCCTGTTCCATGAATTGCACTGACATTACCCTCAAGAGTTCCAGCAATAGCAATAGAATCTGTAATCTTAGAATTACCCACCAAAGAAATATCACCTGTCATCGTAGAACCATTACCGATATTAATACTATCTATGGTTATATTACCGCCACTATTCGCAGTTGAAAGAGAAATATTCCCTGTCATATTTGCAGAATCAAGGACAATACCATTTTGTATTCTTGCATTGTTAGTTAGTGATATATTACCCGCCAAACTTCCATTGTTAATTGCAATTCCACCGATACGAGAAGAATTTCGAGCGTTGATATTACCATCCAATGTTCCACCATTTGCAATGGTGATTCCATCTGTGATTCCTTGGCTTGTAGTTAATGTGATATCTCCATCTAGTTTTGGAGTGCCATTTGTCCCACTACCACCCATATTAGAACCATCAATGAGTATTTTTGAAATTCTGGATGAACCAGCTAGGGAGATATTACCTGTCAAACTTGCATTATTGCCACTTCCACCGGTAGAATTTCCACCAATAGTGATTCCATTAGTGATTCTGGCATTACCCTCCAAAGAAATATTACCTGTCATATTTGCAGAATCTTGGAAAGTTATGCTTTCACCTGTAAATCTATTATTAAAATCGAAATTCCCCTCTAATCTTGAGTTATCCTTTGCTACAATCTCTCCAAGAGAGGTTGCCCTACTGCTTTGCGTCCAAATTATATTTTTGAAATTTCTAGTCGATTGGGTTAGACTTTGACCTGAAAAAGTCAAATTTGCCCCTGCTTGGTCTTCAATAGCAAATACACTACTCCAATCTTTATTTGTGCCCGAATTTAATATTATTGTCCCGCTATTTACAATACTATCAACTCTCCCATGTAGCAAGATATTAGCATTTATAGACACCATTGTTCCATTATTGATTATTTCATTGATACTTGCATTTGTATTCCTCTCAGCTCCTACAACTATATTTCTCCACTTTCCAATACCAGTAATTGTTCCATCATTGGTAAGACTTATCGCATTTCCTTGTATGCTAAACATTCCATTATCGCTATAACCATCTGCAACTGTTCTTTGTACATGAGCGCCTTGAGTAATAGATAATGTTCCAGTGCTTCCAGTAGCTTTAATCTGAATAGCAGTGCGAGAGCTATCAAATATAACATCACTTGAAATGGTGCAATCAAAAGTGCCACCAGGACAACCACCTCCATCAGTACTCCAATCCGCCACCGCTTGACTTGATAATGCTGAAGCCAAAGCAATAGAAATCGGAATGGTGCGGATAAAGGATTTTAACTTGCTAGAATTTTTGGTTTTTTTGGATTGTTTAGATTGTTTAGAATCACAAGTGTTTTTGGCTCTTTGAATCTTTTTGGGTTGTTTGGATTCCGATTCTTTGTTTGATTTTTGGGAAATTTTAGAATCTAGTTTGGGACTAGATTCTAATTTCATTGAATCTTTGGAGGTTTTAGAAACCTTAGAATCTTTTAATTTTGGGGAGTTGGATTCTAATTTTGCGAAATCTTTGGGATTAGATTCTAATTGTATTTTAGAATCTTGAATCTTGGTAGTTTGAATCTTATTTGGATTTTGAGATTCTAAAGCTTTGTTTGTTTTGGGATTAGAATCTAAGCCTTTAGCATTTTTTGGATTTTCTAGGGGTTGATTATTGAGAGATTGCCCCCCCCCCCCCACTAGGGTAGCATTCTTTGTTTGGTTAGACATTTAATTCTCCTTAAATATATAATGAAAATTACAAAAAAATATTTGAAATTTTATAAAATTCAAGCTAACTTTAAAATAATAAATAAAATATTTATATTTTATTAAAATCACTTTTATAATGGGGGGGGGGGGGGCATAATGTGTTTATAAGGGGCATTAGCAATCATTAAAAATAAATTATTAGGGGGTGTTTATTTATTTTTGAAAGTGAAAAAATACAAAAGTAAAAAATGAATTTTGAGATAAAAATAGCTAAAATCTCAAATCTTTGGAAAAATCCAAAGATTTGTTATGCAAGAGTTAGTTTAATAATGAATCCAAACGGCTTTGTAGATATTGATTGTTAAAAGATGCTGCATAAAGTGCCGCATTGGCTTTTAGCTTGGCTGTATTTAGCTCATTGTAATTTTCTGCTAAATCATCATCTAGCAAATTCCCCTCTGCTGCTTTTAGATTTACCACTGTGTTCATACTTGAATTAATACCGGATTGAATCCCATTCATCGCAGCTCCGATGTCTGCACGACTCATACCCACTTGCTCAATAAAATCCAAAATGCTTTGTTGGTTATTGACGCTCAAATTTGCGGTATTTGGTGCTTGTAGATTGATACTTTCTGTGCCATTACCGGTTACAAAACTCATCTGCCCACTAAAAACATTTTTGCCATTAAAGGTTGCTTGACTAACTGCATCATTCATAGATTGCGTTAATGCTGTCGCTTCATTTTGAATCATGGCTCTTTGGGAGCTATTCAAAGCCGGATTCCCCAATGCCACAGAAAGTTCATTGATTTGGATTGCAGAATCAGTCAAAGTCGAGAGTGTGCCATCTGCGATTTGCAATACACCTAGTGCATCATTAGCATTGCGAATCCCTTGAGACATTGAATTAGCCTGTGCCAAAAGTGCATTAGCAATAGCCAAACTCGCTCCATCAGTAGATTCTATGGGGCGTGGAGAAGAGATTTTTTGAAGTGCTTTTTCTTCTTCTTCCTTTGCTTTATTGAGGTTAATCAAGCTTTCATTTGTGTTTTGTGTGTTGCCAATTTTCATTCTTTAACTCCTTGCTTAAAATTTGCTTCCTTGCTTTGTAGAAAGTTAAGCATTTTTCATTCCACTTTCTATTTTTTGCTCTAAATATTTGGTGTGGATAACTCCTCTTTTAAAATCGTCATTTTTCATCATTTCTTTATGGAAATCAATCGTCGTCTTAATACCCTCGATACAAAACTCATCTAAAGCCCTTTGCATTCTTGCTATGGCTTCATCGCGAGTTTTGCCCCACACGATAAGTTTGCCAATCATCGAATCATAAAACATCGGCACTACATATCCGGCATAAGCGTGGCTATCAATCCGCACATTATTTCCTCCCGGTGCAATCCATTTGGTAATCTTACCTGCTGATGGATAAAACTTCACTGGATCTTCTGCGGTGATTCTGCACTCTATGGCACAGCCATCAAAGCTTACAGAATCTTGCTTTGGCAATTCTTTGCCCTCTGCGATTTCAATCATTAGCTTAATAATATCAAGTCCGCTTACAAGCTCGCTTACAGGGTGCTCTACTTGCAATCTCGTATTCATTTCCATAAAATAGAAATTTTGCTCATTATCTAATAAAAATTCATAAGTCCCTGCACCTACATATTTAATCGCTTTTGTCGCTTGAATGGCGGTTTCTAAAAGCTTTTTTCTTGTATGTGGCTCTAAAGTCGGCGCTGGGGATTCTTCAATTAGCTTTTGGTGTCTTCTTTGGAGTGAGCAATCTCTCTCTCCAATATGCAAAACATTTCCATGTTTATCAGCAAGAATCTGCACTTCAATATGTTTTGGCTTGTCAATAAACTTCTCCATATAAATCGTGCCATCACCAAATGCACTGATTGCTTCACTTTCTGCTGCTAAATAGGCATTAAACATATTTTCTTCACTTTGGACAATACGCATTCCCCTACCGCCTCCACCTGCTGCGGCTTTCAAAATCACTGGATAACCGATTTCTTTTGCAAGTTTGAGGGCTTCTTCTTTGGATTTTATCGCACCATCACTACCGGGAATCACAGGCACACCGGCATTTTTCATCACTTCTTTGGCTTTGCTTTTATCGCTCATTAATGCCATTACTTCGGAATTAGGACCTATAAACTCGATATTGTGGTATTTGCAAATTTCAACAAAGTTTTGATTTTCACTCAAAAAACCATATCCCGGGAAAATCGCATCTGCACTAAAAAGCTCCGCTGCTGAAATAATCGCTGGGATATTCAAATAACTCTCACTTGATTTATCCCCACCTATACAAACTTTTGCATCTGCTAAATCCAAATAATGTGCATCTTTATCTGCTGTGGAATACACTGCAATTGCCTTTTTGCCCATTTCTTTGATTGTGCGGATAGCTCTAAGTGCGATTTCTCCACGATTAGCAATCAAAATTGTATTGATTTGTTTATTTGACATTAGATTTTCTCCACCACAAATAGAGGCGAATTGTATTCCACAGGCTGTGCGTCAGTTGGGATAATTTCTTTTATCACACAATCAAACTCCGCTTCAATCTCATTCATAATTTTCATCGCCTCAATAATTGCTAGAGTTTGTCCCTTTTTGACTTTATCCCCTACATTTACATATGCTGGTGCATCTGGGGAGGGACAACGATAAAAAGTCCCAACCATCGGAGAATTAATTGTTTCTCCTCTTGTTGTAGGACTTTGGATAGGTGCTTGAGGTGCAACTTCTATTTGAGAGGGAGATTGAGGGATTTGCGTCGTAATGGGAGATAAAATTTGTGTATTTTGAGATTCTACAATTTGAGGGGTTTTTATGCCCTTTTCTAATTTGATTTTAGAATTTTCTTGTGTGATACTAAGCGCATTAAGAGAGCTTGCATCAAAAATCTTGATGAGTTCTTTTATTTCTTTAAAATCCATATTT